>JAJECR010000364.1 GCA_022821935.1 Candidatus Latescibacterota bacterium | reverse complement strand
GCACCCTTATCAAAGTGAGGGGCCAGTTCGTCCAGGTGGGCCATTACGCGGATCACCGGGGCGTCCGACGAGGAACCCTTCAGCAGCCCGATGACGTTGCCGGCGGCATCGGTCCAGGTCTCGTCGCAAAGGGATTGCAGTTCCCGTTCGCAGACCGCCCGCACCTCGTCCTCCTGGCCAGACGGCCCCCGTGTATAAACGAGTTCCTGGAGCAGCGAAACAAGGTGATCGTCGGGGGACATGGATCGCTCCTTCGGCGTGGTGTTTGGCTCGTCGTATTCGCGGTTTGTCTACTGAAATTACACGAGGAGAAAGTACTTTTTGAACGCGCTCAAATCAAGGGTAATGACTTGACAGGGGGCATGTTATATATAAACTCCAGATATCGCCGTCGTGGTTTCCGTAGCATTCTATCGTCATGGATTCAGTCGCATTCCACCGATTTGGATCCCGGGGCAGTTTCAGGAGTTAAGATTGGTTCAGGCCTCTCAACCGACACTTGCTGGTATCGTCGCGAAAACCACAGTCGTACACACGGTGACATACTTCGCCGCAGGTGCGCTGGCCTACGCGTTCTTCGACTATAAGGCGCTGTGGGACGAACCGGTATTCGACGTTTACATGAGGCGAATGGACGATCCGCTGTTACTGGCCGGACCGCTTTTCCAGCCGATACGTGGGGTGCTGTATGGTATCGTGTTCTACCTGTTGCGTCCCGTGTACTTCGGTCAGGATAATGGCTGGATAACGATGTGGGCCGTTCTGGTCGTGATTGGGATGATTGGCACGTTCGGTCCGGCACCGGGTTCTATAGAAGGCCTGATCTATACAACGATTCCGTTCAGTGCGCAGTTTGGCGGCGGCAGCATTGAGACCATTGCCCAGGCCCTTGTATTTTCCTTTATCGTGTTCTACTGGGTACGCCAGCCCGACAAGCGGTGGTTGACCTGGGTGTTGACGGTTGCATTCTTCCTCGTCCTGGTACTAGCAGTCATCGGAATACTACAGTAGGTTAGACGAACACATCGAGTCAACATAGGAGTAGTTATGTATCGATATGCATTGGCAATACTCATGGGTAGCGCATTGACGGTGTCAGGGGCCTGCACAACGGCTGAAGAGGAGACGAGTGCCCCTCTGGACGACGCCGAAACCACGACCGTTCCCGAAGAACTCACCACCACCCTCACGCCCGACTCCGACCGGGCCGCCATTGTCGCCCACCTGCTGGAGGCCGAAGGGAAGAAGATCAACACCGAGGCCATGGCGGTCAACTTTCCCGATCTGGACCGCCAGACTGCCTACGACATCCAGGCGGACATCCTGGCCGAGAAGCTGAAGTCCGAAGAACGGGTCGGCTGGAAGATCGGCTTTTCACGCATGCCCGAAGACCCTGCCACGCTGGATCCGATTTATGGCCATATCATGGCGTCGAACGTGTTCGAGCCCGGTATACCGGTGGAAGCGGCGTCCTTCGTGGCGGACACCGCGGTCGTCGAGGGCGAATTCGTCTTCTGGATCGGCGAGGATCTTCCCGGTCCCGATCTGACCCGTGAGCAGGTCGGCAACGCGGTCACCGCGGTGGGCGGCGTAATCGAGCTGCTTTCCACGTGGACCAGCGGTACGGAAGAGAACCCGTCTACGCGCGACCATGACGTCACGGGCAATGTGTTTCACGTGGGCATCATCCTGGGCGAGACGCGCGTGCCGCTGGCGGAGATGGATTTCACGCAGGAAACCGCGACGGTGGCGATCGACGGCGAAGAAAAGGCCTCTGCCCCTGCCACGATGAACATGGGCGTCGATCCGCTGGAGGCGCTGACCTGGCTGGCCAACGAGCTGACGACGTACAGCGACGAATACCTCCGGGCGGGAGACGTGGTCATCACGGGCACGGTCTTTCCGCCGCCCCGCATGGGCGCCGGCAGCAAGGCCGTGATGAGCTACACGACGCTCGGCACGATCGAGGTGGAACTGAAATAAGAGGCCGTGGACAGCCCGGGGATCAGGTCGCCCTGTGCGGATGCTGCATCGTATAAGGAATCCTCCTGGAATTCGAACACGGGAGTGTGATGGTAGACATCAGGAAGCTGATCCTGGGAACCACCGCATACACGATCTGCACCTTCTCCCTTGCTGTGGGCTGGCATGTGCTCCTTTTCGAGGAGAGATACGAAGCGTTCGGGTATTTCGAGGGAGAGCCCGATTTTCTGCTCGGTTTGCTCACCATCGTGCTGCAGGGCGTTCTGCTCTCCGTCCTGTTTCCGATGCTGAAAACCGAGGGAACGTCATTTCGCCGCGGGTTAAAGTTCGCTCTCATTACAGGCGCCTTCTTCTGGACTTCTCATGTGCTCGCCTTCGTCGCCAAGCAGAGGGTGCCCGAAGTGTCTGCGTTCATCTGGATGGAAACGGCCTATCTACTGCTCCAGTTCGGGCTGTTCGGTCTGATCATCGGCGTCATCCACCGTGAAGGGGCGTCAGACTGACGGCCAATCAAACTCCAGAGACGAAGGCGGGGTTCCGAAAAACTATCCGGACGGTCAGTCCTTCCGAAAACCTGAAATGAAAGACCGCTACGTCATCGTCGGCCTGGGCGAATTGCTCTGGGACATGCTGCCGTCGGGTCCCCAACTCGGCGGCGCCACGGCGAACTTCGCCTACTTCGCGTCGCTCCTGGGTGAAGAAGGGATCGTCGCGAGCCGGGTCGGCCAGGACGACCTGGGAGACCGGGCCGTGGACCGAATCGCGGGTCTAGGATTGTCCACAGACGCGATCCAGCTAGACGATGTTTATCCCACCGGGACGGTCGACGTAGCCATCGGACCGGACGGACAGCCCGATTTCACGATCAACGGAGACGTCGCCTGGGAGCACATGGAATGGACACCCACCTGGGCGGTACTGGCCGCGCGGGCGGACGCCGTGTGTTTTGGGACCGTGTCCCGCCACGAGTCAGGTTCGATCGGCGCCGTGACGGATTTCCTCGACGCCCTCCGGCCCTCCGCGCTCCGAGTCTTCGACGTGAACCTGCGGCAGAACCGGTATTCAGCCAACCTGTTGCACGATTCCTTCCAGCGTGTCCATATCGTCAAGCTGAACGACGAGGAACTGCGTACGGTCTGTCCCATGCTGGACCTCTCGGGCGCCGATCTCGAGTCCATGGCGCGGCGGCTGCGGGAGGCTTATGAACTGGAGGTGGTCTGCGTCACCCGCGGCAAGGAAGGCAGCCTGCTGGTCACCGCGTCGGAGACCGTGTCGCACCCGGGCGTTCCGGTCGAAGTAGTGGACACCATCGGCGCCGGCGATGCGTTCACCGCGGTCCTGGCCAGCGGGTACCTGCGCGCCGCGCCGCTCGAGCGGGTCGGCGAGGCCGCCAACCGGTTCGGGGCGTGGGTGGCTTCTCAGACCGGGGCCATGCCGGCGGGCGACGTAGCGGTTTGCTCCGCCGTCCGGGACATCCTGAGGAAAGCGTAAGGGAAGCGAAGGGGAAGCGAAGGGGAAGCGTAAGGGAAGCGCAGGTAAGCGTAAGGGAAGGGAAGTGGAAGCGTAATAAGGGATGCGCAGGTCTTTCGGGCAGTTACTGACTATTCTTCAGGCAGGTAGTAGGTCTCTTCGGCCGGGCGCAGGGGACGGTTGAGCCAGAGGGGCCGGCGCAGGCCGCCGGGACCGGGCGCGGGGCGCGTCTGGTCCAGCCACGCGCGGTACACTTCGAAGGACTTCTCCGTGTCTACCATCACGTCCCCGTAGGCGTCCTCTTCCCGGGCCTTTTCCACGCGGACCTTCTGGTGCCAGCAGTGCATGCCGCTAATCGGATCGGGGTGCACGGGGAAGGTGATGTTCTGGTGCACGCCGCCGTCCCGCCAGAAGATGCGGGAAGAGTCCCGGTCGTCGCTCTCGTAGGGCCGGATCCCGTCCATTACCTTCATGCGCCACTTCCCGCGGTCATCTTCCTGGATATCCACCAGGTTGACCGACCAGCGGTTGCCTTTTGCGTCCTGCTGCCGTCGCCAGCGTCCCAGGTGGTGGGAACAGGCGACCACGCCGGGCTTCATGGCTTCGGTGACCCAGACGCGGTCCACGAAATGGCCGATTTCGGTGGTCACGCGGACCAGGTCGCCCGTACCGATGCCCATCCGGTCGGCGTCCTGCCGATGCATCCACACGGGGTTTCGGTTGGAGATCTCATTGAGCCACTTGGCATTGCCGGACCGGGAGTGGATCAGCGTAGGCAGCCGGAAGGTGGGCAGCAGCGGAAACTCGCCATTCTCGCGGTCCAGTTCGTCGGGATGCACGTGGCTCTTGATATAGGTGGGTATGGCGTACTCCGGCCAGCCCCAGTCCACCATGGTCTGGGAATAGAATTCCTGTTTCAGCGACGGCGTGGGAAAGCCCGCCCGTGGCGCCCCGTCCACCATGACCCCGACGGCCTTGCCATCGGCAACCAGGGTGTTTGTCTCAGGATCGAATTCGGCGCTTGCGACGGCCTCGTCGTCCAGCGTCTTGAGGTGTTTCGCGTAGGCCGTCTTCTCCACCTCGAAGGCGCCGTACTTGCGCATGTAATCCAGGGTGGAAAGCCCCTCTTTCGCGGCGGCCTCAGGCAGCCCGTCCACGTTGTCGAAGATGTACCGGTAGTATTCGTCGATGGTGATCTTCTCGCCCGGTCTGTAGGGCGAAATGAAATGATC
>JAJECR010000166.1 GCA_022821935.1 Candidatus Latescibacterota bacterium | reverse complement strand
TGCTTCGAAGCGCTGAATGACATCCTGGGCAGAAGTGAAGGCGGACATGATGCTCCTGAAGGGAAAGCCGGACCGGGGCGACCGGGGTACGAGAACGGGCGGTTAAGGGGCAGGCGCCATGAACCCTCGACGTGTCTCCTGATGGGGTTGACTCCGGCGTAAGGTATGGATGACCCCGCCGGGTGTCAAGCACATTCGCCCCTGCGGAACACGGGGTTTCAGGCCGGTGAAAGCACCAGTCCGCAGGCTTCCAGAGGCCTGGCCGGCGTTTAAATAGTGCTTGCCGGAACAGGCTGGTTCGCCTATATTGCGTGGGTCACACGAGACGAGACAAAGTACGGAGCACAGCATGGAAAACCGCAAGCGGAAGAAGCAGCGAAAATTCCTGGTCGGCTTTGGCCTGGTGATCGCCGCCATTGGCTATCTGATCTATACCGGGGCGACCGACGCGACGATGTACTACCTGACGGTGAGCGAACTGAAGGCCGCCATCGAGTCGGGCGACCTGGACTACGACGAGAACATGCGCCTGCACGGCAAGGTCGTGAACGGGTCGATCCAGCGCGATGACGTGGGCACCCTGCGCATCCGCTTCATCGCCCACGAGGGCGGTGAGCAGGCCCCCGTCGTATATACCGGCGTGGTTCCGGACACTTTCAGGGACGAATCGGAAGTGGTCCTGGAAGGCGGGTATGCCCGGGACGGGACGTTCAACGCCCATACACTGTACGCCAAGTGTCCGTCCAAGTACGAGAGCGAGGAGGGATACGGACAGTATGAGCAGACCGAGCCCAAGTCGCCGGAACAGCTTCCCCGATCCTAGCCTTTTGAATTGGCGGTTCGACCGGGGCGCGTATGGGAGGAGCCGGATCGGACTATGACACTGGTCGCATGCGGACTGCTCGCACTGGGCGTGCTGGCATTCATGATCAGTCCGATGCTGGAAAGGTCGGGCAACCGGCCGTGGACCGCCCGGTCCCGCCGGGACGATCTGCTGAAGAAGAAGGACTTCATCTATTCGGCCATCCGCGAATTGAATATCGATTACAACATGGGCAAGCTGGCCGCCGAGGATCACGAGGCGCTCCGGCAGGAGTACATGAAGGAAGCGTCCGACGTGCTTGACGAACTGGACCGGACGGCCGCCTCCGGCCTGCCCGTCGGGGAACAGATTGAAGAAGCCGTGCTGGAGCTCCGGCGCCGCAGGGATTCCGCGGCGACCGCCGTGGATGTGTCTGACGAAGAAAGCAAGGCTGCCGACGAGCAGCCCGTTCTGGCCGTTAGCGGCGTGTCATGCATGCATTGCGGTACGATCAACAAGGCATCGGCCAACTTCTGCGTCGAGTGCGGCGTTTCACTGAAGCGTATTACCTGCACCAGTTGCGGGACCGAAAACCCGGCCACTGCCAACTTCTGCGCGCAGTGCGGAGAAAAACTGACGTGATGGTGATTCCTTGAGACATATCAGCGTTTCCAGCCCTTCGGGGCTTTTTGTTTTTTATGCGGCCCTGATTGCCCGTGTATCCCTGGCGGTCTGCGTGGTCTATGCGGTCATTCTGAACCGGCCGGCGCATTCCCAGGAAACCGGCGGCATCGGACTCACCGTCGTGAACGGTACCACCGGTCTGCCGATGGCGGGACACGCGGTGACCCTGCTGCGATACAACAGCGACGTGACCAACGAGGAGACGCTGGCCCGGGTCGTCACAGACCGCGAGGGCCGGTACGAGTTCACCGGCCTGACTGCCGACGGGTCGCTCTACGTGGTCGCCACCAGGTACCTGGAGATGCCCTACCTGACCGAACACGTTCCCCTGCAACCGGGCGCCGGCCGTCGGGAAACGCTACTCCAGGTATACGATATCACGACCGATGAAACCGCTCTGGTCCATAGCGCGGTCCACCTGGTCATAGATACCGGCCCCGAGGTACTGAACGTCACGGAAATCATCGTCGTGGAGAACAGAGGCAACCTGACGTTCGCGCCGCTGCCCGATACCGGCCTGGGACTCGTCTATTCCCTGCCCGCGGCTGCGTTCGGACTGCAGCCGATGGTGGAGGGGCTCCAGCATACCGACCGCGGCCTGTTGTTCTCGGCGCCCATAGCCCCCGGGGTTGCCCGGATTGTGTACGCCTACAACGTGGACCGAGCGTCCATCGATCACCGGTTCACGAGGCAGATGGATTACGACATCGCCCGCGTCCAGGTACTGGTTTCGCCGAGCAACGAGAACGTAACCGCCACCAATCTGACCAACGACGGGGTGCAGCAGGTTGGCGATGACGAATACCTGTTGCTGTCGAACCGTGTGGGCGTGGGAAAGGGCATGTCGGTACAGGTCGCCTTCCCCAGCGTCCTGGTCTGGCAGGACGTCATGAAGTGGGGCATGCTCGGATTCGTGGTGCTCATCGTGGCCGCCGGTCTTGTCGTTGGTATCCGGGTGAAACCCGAGCAGCCGGACGAACCCCCGGCCCTGAGCGATCTCTCGCCGGAGGACGAGCGGAAATACGCCGCGATCATAAAGGCCATGTCCGAACTGGACGACCAGTACGAGTCGGGAGGGCTTGACGAGGCCTCCTATCGTATCCGCCGAGACGGCCTCAAGGACAGGGCGCTCCGCCTCAGGCAACCCGGGAGCGGCGATGGTTGACCGATCCGCCCCGGGCATCAGCATACGCCAGTTGACCAAGACCTTCGGCCGTTTCCGGGCCCTGCACCGGGTGGATTTGGAAGTGGCGCCGGGATCCTTGATGGCCCTGTTCGGTCCCAACGGCGCGGGCAAGTCGACTCTGCTGGGCATCATCGCCGGGCTCGTGCGCCCATCCCGCGGCCAGGTGTTCCTTGACGGCGATGAGATCACGAAGGACCGCGACGAGTCCCTGGGAAAGCGGATCGGCGCGCTTTCCTACCAGACCTATCTTTATGACGAACTGACCGTACTGGAGAACCTGCGGTTTTACGGTAACCTGTACCGGATCGAGAACCGAAAGGAACGGATAGAAGAACTGTTGCGAACGGTGGGCATGGAGGCAAGGGCGGGAAGCCCGGTCCGCACGCTTTCGCGCGGCATGAACCAGCGGGTGGCGCTGGCCCGCGCCCTGTTGCACGACCCGGACATCCTGTTGCTCGACGAACCCTTCTCGGGACTGGACCAGGACGCGCTGACTATGCTGAAAACGATCCTGACCGCGCGGAACAAGACGATTCTGCTGGTGACCCACGACCTGGTCCGCGGACTGGAATCAGCCGACCACGTCGCCATCCTGAACCGCGGCCGCCTCGTATTCGAGGCCGAGGCAAGCGGCCTGTCCCGTGGCGAGTTGGAACGGGCTTACCGGAACCACGCCTCATGAGCTCCTTTCTCGCCCAGTCATGGCAGATCTACCGCAAGGACATGCTCGTGGAGTACCGGACCCGCGAGCGGGTCGTGACCATGTTCGTCTTCTCGCTGATCGTCGTGGTCATCTTCAACTTCGCCTTCAACGCGGGGGCGGACTTCATGCGGCGCGTGGTCCCGGGCATGATCTGGGTGGCCTTCGCCTTCGCGGGCATGCTGAGCGCGAGCCGTTCCTTCTCGCCGGAAAAGGACCGGGGAACCTTCGATGGGCTGCTCCTCGCGCCCATCGACCGCGGATCCATATTCCTGGGCAAGCTATTGGGCAATATCACGCTCATCGGCCTGGTCCAGCTGGCGGTGCTACCTCTGTTCGTGCTGTTTTTCAACATGACAATCCTGCCATATCTGTCTAAACTGTTGGTGATCTTCATTCTGGGAACGGTCGGATTTTCGTCCGTCGCCACCCTGTTCGCTGCCGTGGCCGTCAACACGCGCATGCGGGACGTAATGCTGCCTGTCCTGCTGTTGCCTGTCGCCTCTCCCGTGCTGATCGCGCTGGTGGAGACGACGCGGACCGCCTTCGAGGGCGGCGACTGGCAGGACATGGCGAACTGGATCAGGCTGCTTTCGGTTTTCACGGTCGTGTTCCTGGTCGCGTCGGTCATGCTGTTCGAGTATATCGTGGAGGAATGAAAATGGCCGGTATAGCCGCCCGCCTGCGCATCACGCCCTTCGGCCTCATCTGTCTTGTCGGACTGGTCGCCACCCTCTACCTCTCGCTGATCTGGGCGCCTCGGGAGCGGGTCATGGGCGACGTGCAGCGGATCATGTATTTCCACGTCGCTTCCGCATGGATCGCGGAGTTCGCCTTCGTGCTGGTGGGCGTTTCGAGCGTCGTCTACCTGTGGCTGCGGGAGCGCAGGTGGGACATCGTGGCCTACAGCGCCGCGGAAGTCGGGTTCGTCTTCTGTTGTTTCGTGATGATCACCGGACCGATCTGGGGCAAGCCGGTGTGGGGCACGTGGTGGACCTGGGACCCCCGTCTCACTTTCTCCATGATCCTCTGGCTCATCTACGTGGCCTACCTGATGCTTCGGGTCTACGGAGACGACATGCCGCAGGTGAAGACCCTCCTCGCCGTGCTGGGCATCCTCGGCACGATCGATATCCCCTTCATCCATTTCGCGACCATGTGGTGGCGGGGCCTGCACCCCGACTCCCTGGTCATGACGGAGGAGGGGCTCGGCGCGGGCATGGAGGTCGACATGCGCATCGCGCTGGGCGTGTCGGCGGTCGTCTTCACCCTGCTGTTCTTCTACCTCATGCAACGGCGGATGGCGCTGGAGCGGCTGCGCGACGAGGCCGAGGATCTGCGGGAACGCGTGGAGCACCGGCATCCCGGCAGTGTCGGGGTTTGAGCCGGGTCGGTCGACCGGCCTGAGCCGGACAGAAGGCGATTTCCGGGCCGGGTATTTTCAGGAGCGCATTCAGGATCGAAGGAGATCGAAAACCGTGGATCAGAACTTCTGGTATTTGTTTTCTGCCTACACGCTGATATGGGTCGGGCTGTTCCTGTACCTCTTCACGATCGCCGGTCGCGAAAAGAAGCTGGAAGCGGAGATCGCCGAACTGAAGGCCGCCGTGGACAAGCTGGAGTCGAAGGAAGAGGGCCAGGCCTGACCCGGTAAAGCCCATGGCTGATCGATCGGAAAGCATCGCACCGGACTTTTTCTCCCGTATACACATCGTACTCGTAGAACCGAAAGTGCCGGGGAACATCGGCGCCGTTGCGCGGGCGATGACGACCATGGGTCTTTCCCGGCTTGTCCTGGTCAACCCCGTCGAATTCCGCCACGAGGCCGAGGCCCGTTGGATGGCCCACGGCGCCGGTGAGATCCTCGATGCCGCCCGAGTCGTACCGACGCTGGAGGAGGCGGTGAATGACCTCACCCTCGTCGTCGGCACGACCAACCGCACGCGCGGCATCTGGCTGAACCCCATCCAGCCCATCGACCAGGCCTGCGCCGAACTGGCCGCCGTCGCCCGGAACCAGCCCGCCGGGATGCTTTTCGGGCGGGAGGACCGCGGCCTGCTGAACGACGAACTGCAGCGCTGCAACGTCATCGCCCGGATCCCCGCGGCGACGACCTATCCTTCCTTGAACCTGGCCCAGTCCGTCATGGTCTGCGCCTACGAACTGTTTCGTGTCGGTGGAGCCGCGCTGCCGGCTTCCGAGGTGCGACTGGCCGAAAACCAGGACGTCGAACGCATTACCCACCGCGTCCACGAAACGCTGCTCAAGGTCGGCTTCGCGTCCACGCCGAGCGAGGAGACCTTTCTGCGGTCAATGCGGCGCGTCTTGCGCCGCAGCCTGCGCCTGGAACAGCGCGACGTCGCCGTGGTCCACAAGGTGTGTGATGAAATCGACGCCTTCGTGGAGCGGCGCGCCGAATCGCCCGGTCCGCCCGAAGCGGCGGGTCCTCAGACCTCGAAATCAGACGGTCAACCCGATCCCACCGGATCGAGCGGTCCTCAGATCCCGAATTCGGAAGGATAGCGTACCGATTCCAGGCAAAGCCCGTGCGCCGGGGCGTTGGCGCCCGCCGCCCGGCGGTCCTTCGCCTCCAGCATCTCCGCCATGACCCGTTCCGGCCATCGGCCCCGCCCGATATCCACGGCCGTGCCCACGATGGCCCGAACCATGTGGTGGAGGAAGCGGTTCGCCTCGATCCACAGCCGAAGCTCGTCGGCCTCCTCGACCCAGTCCAGTTCCCGCACCTCGCATACTGTGCCGTCGGCCGTCGACGTGGCCTGGCAGAAAGAAGTGAAATCGTGGCAGCCGACCAGCGGCGAGCAGGCGCGGCGCATGGCGTCTACGTCCAGCGGGTAAGCCACGTGCCAGGCATGGTGCCGGCGCATGGCGCTCGGGCGCCGGATGATCCGGAAGCGATAGCGGCGTCCCACCGCACTGAACCGGGCGTGGAAGTCATCGGGCGCCCGCGCTGCTTCAAGCACGCGCACGTCGGCCGGCAGCACTCCATTCAAACCCTTCTTCAACCGATCCACCACCATGGCCGTATCCGACCTGAAGTGGACGACCTGGCCGGCGGCGTGTACTCCGGCGTCGGTGCGGCCCGCCGCGGTCGCTCGGATTTCAGTCTGCAGTATCCTGCGCATCGCCTCCTCCAGGACGCCCTGCACGGTCCGTCCTTCAGGTTGGAGCTGCCAGCCGAGGAAATCGGTGCCGTCGTATTCGATCTTCAAGACCAGGGTGCGCATGGTATCGCCGGGTTGAGGTAGGTAAATTCAGGGCAAGCGCGTATCAGAACAGGCTGTTCAGCATGGCGCTGCTGTTCATGATGGCCGTGGTAACACAGAGGACGAGCAGGATCGCTACGGCGGCGATGGCCACGAAGTCGTTCCGGGCAAGGGCCATGACGCGGAACCGGGTGCGTCCGGTCCCGCCCCGGTAACAGCGGGATTCCATGGCGACGGCCAGTTCCTCGGCCCGCCGGAAGGCCGAGAGCATGAGCGGCACGAGCAGGGCGGTCATTTTGCGGACGCGCCGGATCGGATTCCCGGTGAAGTCGGCGCCCCGGGCGGCCTGGGCCTTCTGCAGGCGGTCCGCTTCCTCCACAAGCGTCGGGATGAACCGCAGGGCAATGACCATCATCATGGCCAGTTCGTGGGCGGGCAGCCCGAACCGTTCAAGGGGCTTGAGCAGCCGCTCGATACCGTCCGAAACGTCCAGTGGCGCCGTGGTCAGCATCAGCAGGGCCGCGATCAGCATGATGACCACCAGGCGCAGGCTGAACACCGCCCCCTGGAACAGGCCCTCCCAGGTCGGGCCCGGGACCGTGAACCCCGCGATGACCACCGCTTCTCCCGGCGTGAAGCAGGCGTGGGCGGCGAAGGTGATGATCAGGATCAGCCGGAAGGCCTTCAGGTTGTTCAGCAGCAGGTGGGGCGGGACGTGGGAGACCCGGACCAGGACCGCCACCGTGGCCAGCATGAAAAAGAAGAGCGGCAGGGTCTTCACCCAGACCAGCACCGCCATCAGCGCCAGGGCGCCGCACAGCTTGGTGCGGGGGTCCAGCCGATGTATGGAGGACTCGCCGGGATAGAACTGTCCCAGCGTCAGGTTCTGGAGCATGCGATCATTGGAATGAGGTTAAAGTACTGGTCCCAGGTCTTCCCGAATCGAATTCGACGGTTCACTCAACCAGGGAAAGAGAAAAACGACGGGCTTGCCAGACAGATTCGGTGTACAATTGAAAGTAAACCATTATCATGCAACAATGGTAAATGTAATGATTCCACTGTCAAGTGACCAGTTGGGCCGTCATCTCTAGTCTAACGATACCCGTGGCAAGATCGGGTTTCACCCTATGGACAAACCGGAAAGACCATGTATTTTTGGAAATCCATATCGAAACCAAAACTTGGCTATACTTAACATGAGATCAGCACGTAGTAGATACCTTTTTCTAACTGTTTTCTTGTGTTTTCTCCTCACGACACTGGCCACCTGCGGCAAGGACAGTCCCACAAAGCCAAAACCACCGGAACCGCCCCCTCCCGTATCTCTGGTACCCACCCGAATTGAGATAACTCCTGCATCGCCCAGGTTGAACTCTATAGGTCAGACCATTCAGTTGACCGCCAGGGTTTTTGACCAGAATAGCTCTCCATTGAACAATGCTCCAGTTGCCTGGTCCAGTAACAATCTGGGCGTGGCTACGGTGAGCGGGCAGGGTCTTGTGACGGCTGTTGGCAACGGTGTGGCGCGTATCACGGCGACCTCTGGCAGCGCGTCGGCGGGTGTTGCCGTGACGGTGCAGCAGTCAGCGGGCAGATCGTTATCGAGCCTGCCGAAGCGACGCTGATGTCTCTC
>JAJECR010000359.1 GCA_022821935.1 Candidatus Latescibacterota bacterium | reverse complement strand
TCTATTCAGCGAGCCGGTCACGGCTCGCCATTGCGGCATTGGCCGCAATCGGCACGATTTTCGGCCTGCCCGCAGCGGCACAGTCCGACGAGGACGAAGCAGCCGAAGACGGTTCATTGGTCGAGGAGATCGTGGTCACCGGCGAGCGCGGCGAAATAAAGTCGATCGACCGGGCGATGACCGTCACCGGCTTTAACGCGGACATGATACAGAAACTGGGTATCCAGAACACCAATGATATGGAGGTTCTCGTACCCGGCATGCAGGTCGGTCTGCGCTCCTCGGGCGGTGGCAGGCAGGCGGACGGCCACATCGCTATGCGCGGCAAGTCTCAGGCCCGCGCTACCAGCTTCTTCCAGGACGTAGCGGTGGCGGTTTATATCGACGGTGTCTATAGCGACCAGTCCTACGGTCTTGACTCGGGCGCCATGTTCGACGTTGAACGCGTCGAGGTAATGCGCGGCCCCCAGGGCACAACCGGCGGTAAAGCCGCTATCAGCGGATCCATCCATTTCGTCACCAAAAAGCCGACCGAAGAGTGGGACATGAAGGCATCGTTAGAGCTTACCGATCAGGTAACCCAACAGGCTAATGTTGCCTTTGGAGGTCCCATTGGCGGCAGTAACTTCTCCTATCGCCTGGGCCTGAGCCGAATGACTGGCGACGGGCTGATCAAGAACGTTGGCATTGGGCCCGACGGAGGCATACCGGATCAGCTGATCTATTCACCGCAGTTGCGCTTTACCAATGATCGCTGGGACATCACCGCGCGTTACTCGAAACTTACAGACGAGGGTACCCCGCGAGTCTCGCTGCTTATCGGCGCGCGTGACTCCGAGGAGGAGTTTGAGCTGGATCAATTCGGTAATCGCCGTTGCGAAATCGACCCCGCAACCCAGGAAACGACCCGGACTTGCATCACCGACGCGGCCGGCAATCCCATCTATCGGATCAATCCGACCTTCGGCCTGGGGCAGAACGCGGCCGTGGTAAACTGCCCGGGATTCAACCTGGATGGCACCCGCGATCCGGGTACGCCGGTGGTCTGTGATGGGGAAGATCTGACACTTGCGATTGAACTGAATGCCCCCATTTTCGAGAGAAACTCGCAGGAAGCGATGACCCTGGAGACGCACTACACCCTCAACGACAGCCATGAACTGATCTACAAATTCGGCAATCGGGACACCCGGATTTGGAGAAGAGCAGACTGGGACAACACCAACAGACAAGGAGGCGGCGTCTGCTCCGCCATTCACCCGCGGGTAATTAGCGGTGAACTGGTCGCGGGTCAGACCCACCCCCGATGTGCGTTGGATGGCAGGGGCAACGGTGCCTACGCGGACCGAATGGTCGAACACAATTTCACTTCGGATCAGGACAGTCACGAATTGTCTCTGGTCTCCAACAACGATGGCCCGTTCAACTACACCTTTGGCTACACCCTTATCGACGGTGAAGAGCCCTATATATTGAATAGGGTATTCAACGGCGTGGAAACCGGCAACGACAACAATAATATCCCGGTGTTCTATCAGGATAACTCCGCTCTATGTGAAGCGTCACTGGAAGAGCGCCATCCTGGTGCTCTGTGGCGTAACGCCTTGGACCCAAGCAAGCCGGAGAACAGTACCTTCGGTCTCTTTTGGGGCTGTGTCGGATCTCCTCCAGCAGACTTCTGGAGCGACGTGACCAACAAAGGTAGCCATGTTGTTGGTCCTGGTTCCGGCTACCAGTTTTTCTATGGGAATGTCGAGTACACTTCCCAGGCTATCTACGGCAACGCCGAATACGTGCTGAACGACCAGTGGAAGGTGTTTGGCGGTGTCCGCTACAACGATGACCACAAGGAGCACAACCAGAATGGTTTCAGCGGTATCAGCCCGGTCAGGGATGCAGACGGTGAGGTCATCTATTTTGAGGTGTTTGCCTTACTGCGAAACAAGCATATGAACTACCGTTGTTGTCTTCAAGGCGGCGTCACGGATCCTAGCACAGGTCTGGTCGTACCCGAAGACCGGACCTTCCAGGATTCCAAGCGCAGGACCTGGAAGGAAACAACCTGGAACATCGGTGCGGAATATACCCCGTCTGATACCATGATGTGGTACGCCCGGATTTCCAAGGGCTATCGTCCTGGCGGTTTCAGAGGTTTCGCCCAGGGGCTGGGTGAAGGCTGGGATGCCGAAGAAATGATCAACTACGAAGGCGGCCTTAAGGGACTGTTTGCCGATGGCACCGTGCAACTCGAGCTTTCGGCTTACCACCAGGATTTCAGCGCTCACTGGACGCAGCATGGGCGCCTTCGTCGGCCGGAGGAGTATGGAGTACCGCCCAATCCTGACAGACTGTGGATCGGTGAGTCGGTTGTTCTTGACGGTACGACGATCTCCGGCATCGAATTTCAGGGCGCCTGGCAGATTAACGATATGTTTACCCTGCGCGGCTTCTACGAGCTGATAAACTCCAAGCACGCCCCTTACGAGACAGTCTATTGTTGTAACCCCGAGGGATTCTTGTCAGAGGCGTCGACCATCACTGTCACAGACCGTGAAGGGAACGAGCATGTACTCAATAATACCGGTATCAGGGACTTTACCGGTAATCAGTTAAGGAATACACCGAAGCAAAAGTTTTCGGCATCGCTGGCCTACGACATGCCCATATCCGCCAAATGGGGAAGCCTGGACATTCTGACCATCCTGAGCTGGCGCGACAAGAAGTATATGGATGAGGCCGAGCTGGATATCTACAGCGTACCGGATTACACCCGCTGGGATATCCGCGCCAACTGGATTGCACCGTCAGGGACTTATTCGATTACCGGCTGGGTCACCAATCTGCTTGATCTGGTCGCGGTACAGGCTTATGAAGATAACGGCGTAACCGCACCTGTTACCGGCACGGTAACCGATGAGCGACGGATCGGCATCACGTTCAACTATCAGCTGTAACAGTCGTTAAGATCCTTTTAGGATCCTAAGCAGTAATAAAGGCGCACCTCATTGGGGTGCGCTTTTTTTTGGGCTGGCGCTGGATCGCAGGGGTCGAGTCAGTGTCTTAACGGGCTGGTGACATGGTATGGGCCAGCTTTTCCGTCATTACAGGTCAAGATGGTTTTCTCCCCAAAGGGCTTGATTCTGTGATGAATCGCCGAGGGACGGGATGGACGGGATGGTGTTTCCTCCTTCGTTCCCCCTCAGGGTGGGGGCATTCTTTCCCTCGGCACCCTTTTAGACGATCCAGCGCATAAAATCCCCTACCCTTGGAGTTTGATCTTGGCCAACCGCTTGATAGTCGTCAGATGTTCTCGTAGCACCACCAGAATAAGGAGGAGAGGAGCCGTATCCGATTGTCCTCCAACGAATTATTTTCGTGAAGATACGAGCGACCCGCCACCACCTGTTATCCGCGCGGCTTTCTCCGGCTCATACCACCAGCCATCCGGGAACGCGGGCCAGTACTTCGATTCGAACGCCGGCCTGCCGAACTTGTCCCAGTGCACGGTCCGAGGCAGATCAACCGCATACAACAGTATCTGGTAGTACTGCCAGAGCAGCACACGGTCAATGGCCCTGCATGAGGCAACCATCTGCGCCAGGGTCGTCGCGAGATTTGCCTGCTCTACCAGATAATCCACGGTGGGATGGCTGATCCCGGCAACGTTTTCAGACACCGGTTGATAGGCGGTCTCGGAGTGATACATCGTCTTGAGCAGGATGACCGGCGGCATCGGCGTGCTCTGCCCCTTCAATATGGCGTCGAAGTCGTGTTCCCGCCGGCGGTTGACGAATTGGCTGCGATCGGCAAGTCGTATCGTCCCGTGAATGCCCAGCTGTTCCAATTGCTGGAAGTATGGCAGAAGGATTCTGGCATCCTCGGAATTCTGTGACAGAAACTCGATTTCAAAAGGCTCGCCCCTGGCGTTTTTCAGCACCCCGTCTACGACATGCCATCCGGCCGCTGCCAGGAGTTGCCGCCCTTTAACCATATTGGCACGATGATCTTCCGGTGACGTGACTTCCGGAAAGCGAAACGGTCGCTCGAACAACTCCGGCGGCAGCTGCTCGCGATACGGCTCCAGTAGCTGCAATTCATCTTCGCCGGGAAGACCGGTGGCGGTAAAGATCGTGTCCGGCCAATAACTGTGCGCCCGCTTGTGATAGCCGAAGTGCAGCGTTCTGTTCAGCCACTCGAAATCCATCGCCAGGGTCAGCGCTTCGCGCACGCGGCGATCCCTGAATTTGTCGAGCCGATTGTTGAGTGCAATACTGCGCCGAACGCCAACCTCGATGCCAAAGTTGCGGCGGATCTTCTTTATCCAACCCTTGTCAAAAGCGGGGATATCGTATGCGCGATGCCAATAGCGAACATCTGTTTCGGTCCATATGTCGATGAGGCCTTTGCGAAAAGCCTCCCGTGTAACGGTCGCATCGCGATAGACTTCGTAGCGCACCGTGTCGAAGTTATAACGACCTTGATTGACCGGAATGTCCTTGCCCCAATAGTCCGGATCGCGCTGGTATTCGATAAACCTGCCTTGCTTGAGTGCCGAAACCCTGTAGGGCCCGCTGGAAAGCGGCGGCGTCAGCGTGTTGGCACCGGGATCCCTATCCCGCCAGTAGTGTTCCGGGAGAATCGAGATGAACTGAATCATGATGATGTTGTTCAGCGTCACCGGTGATTTCAGATGAAAGGCCACGTGACGGTCGTCGATTTCCTCCATCGAAGCGATAAATTCGAACAATAAGCCACCCCACACGTAGCTGCGATGAAACTCGAACGTATAGACAACGTCCCGAGACGTGATTGGTACGCCGTCCCGCCACCTGGCCTGCGGGTGAATCCTGAACACTATGGACAACCTGTCGTCCGTAATGGCAATGCCGTCGGCGAGACGGCCGTAGAAACCACTGACCTCGTCCCCCGCACGAATAATCAGCGTGTCGGCATTGAACCGGAATCCGCTCGGTGCACTGATGCCCCGTACGGATACGGGCGCCAGTGTATTGAAGTTTCGCTGGGTAGCCTCTACCAGTACGCCCCCCTTGGGGGCGTCAGGATTGAGGTAATCCAGATGGGTGTAATCCGGGGGATATTTCAGCTCATGAAAAAACGCGATCCCGTGTTTGAACTCCAGAGTGTCGGGAATATCGTCGGCGAACCCGAGAACAGGAGCCAATAGCAGTATCAGCGATAGCAAAGGCGTCTTCAAATCATTCATCACCTCTCCCCAAGGGGGCCACTTTACTGTAATTGGAGTTGACCCGCTTTAGTACCACTCAACTCCGCTCCGGCAACCAAACCGGAACAACAGTCAACCGGACACTTCGTCTGTTCTAAAGGCGGACACTTTATTTGTTCGCAACACAGTTCGGCCTCGCAAGGTTGCGGCGGGGTTCGGCGTGTCACCCGAAGGGCCGCAGCGGAGCGAAGGACCCGCGCAGTAAGGGACAACTCGGTATGCTCCGCTCCTTTCGTTTCCTAGCCTGATGCACCTCCGCGACCCCTGGTCTTGATCGTGATCCAACCGCAACGGCAAGCCGGTCAAGGTGAACATCGACAGCCCACTTGGAGCCGGGCTGTGATTCGAAGGCGTCGTGGATTCGCTCCTCGCAAAGCGGCGCCGTCAGTCTTCGGCGCGACCCAGAAATTCCCCTACGCGACGTGCGAGAGCCTCCACGCCCAGGCCGGTCCTGGCGGAGAATGTCAGCACCTCGACGTTCGATATCGACGCGACTTGCGCGGCTACCCTGCGCTGCGCGATGTTGCGGGCGCCCTGCTTCAGCTTGTCGCACTTGTTCATCACGGCGAGCATCGGCGTGCCCGTCGACTGCGCCCAGTCCAGCATCTGGCGGTCGAACGGCTGCAATGGATGGCGGGCGTCCATGACGAGCACGATGGCGGCCAGGTCCGCGCGTCGCGTCAGGTAGTCGTCGATGGCCTGGCTCCAGAGACGCCGGGCCGACTTGCTGGCATTCGCATAGCCGTATCCCGGCAGGTCTACGAACCGACCTCCGCCCTCGATGTCGAAGAAGTTGAGCATGCGGGTTCTGCCCGGTGTCTTGCTGACGCGCGCGAGGCGCTTCGATCCGGTCAGGCGATTGAGCATGCTCGATTTGCCGGCGTTGGAACGGCCGACGAATGCCACTTCGGGCGTACCACCGGGGGGGCATTCGGAGAACCGCGATGCGCCGGCGAGGAACTGTGCGGAAAAAGTCACCATCGGTTTATAATCCGCCGCGCCCCGAACAGTCTAGATTTGCACGGTCCCGTCAATACGGGGGACCGGCGTGGAACAACTAACATGCGTTTCCTCAAGTGGGCGAGTTTCGCCACCGCCCTATTGGCCACAACTGCGAACGCCGCTGCGAACGCTACTGCGAACGCCGAAGAACCGACGGCGTTCGACATCACGATCCAGGTGTGCGCGTCGTGCCACGGACAGGACGGCGCCTCCGGAATCGCCCCGGACTATCCGAACCTGGCCGGGCAGAATGCTCGCTATCTCCTCACCCAGATGCAGATGATCCAGTCCGGCGAGCGACCGGTGCCGCTGATGGCCGGACAGCTCGATGGCAAATCGGAAGAAGAGCTCTTGAGGCTTGCCGAGTACTACGCGGTCATGCCGGTCAAGGTCGGGCGGTCCAAGGAAGAGAGTCTCGATACCGGAATGCGGATCTATCGCGGGGGTATCATGGCCAAGGGCGTCGCCGCCTGCTCGGCCTGCCACTCGCCCACCGGCGCGGGCAATGCGCCGGCGGGGTTCCCCGTCCTCTCGGGGCAGCGCTTCGACTACGTCGTTGCGCAGCTCGTCGCATATCGCGAAGGCTTGCGCAACACCGACGCCGACTACGGCGGCATGATGCGCGGCGTGGCGTCCAGGTTGACGGATACGGAGATCAGGGCCGTTGCCAACTATATTCAAGGTTTGTATTGACGCGGGGCGACGCGCTTGCGCCGTGCCTGCCCCGATTCGTGAAATCCTCATGAGGGTTCCCTTAAGGATTCTGGCTGGCCTGGTCGTCGCCCTGTCGTTCGGCCAGCCGGCAGCGGGCCAACCGTTCAAGGAGGGGACGCACTACGAACTGCTGCCCATCCCCGTGGCGTCCCAAAACCCCTACAGCATCGAGGTGGTGGAGGTTTTTTCCTACGTGTGCGTCCACTGCTTCAACTTCGAACCCCTGCTCCAGCGTTGGGCTGAGGCACAACCGGACGACGTCGATTTCCGGCGGGTGCCGGCGGTCTTCAATCCAACCTGGGAACTCTTCGCGAAGGTTTTTTTCAGCGCCGAAGCACTGCGCGTGTCGGACAAGGTGCACTATCCGCTGTTTGAATCCCTGCACATCCACGGCGTCGATCTACGCCAACCCCCGCTCCTCGCCAGGTTTTTCCGGGACGTGGGCGGGGTCGACGCAAGGCAGTTCCTGGACGTCTTCGAGTCGTTCAGCGTGGACAGCCGCGTGCGGCAGGCGAGGGCCCAGGCACGCATGTACCGCATCACCAGCGTTCCCACGATGATCGTGGACGGTACATACCGGGTGGAGATTTCTCCCGAGGTGGAAGGGACGGAGGTGCTGCAGGTGGTCGACTTCCTCGTGGACATGGCGAGGGAGAAGCGCAGCGCTGCAGCCGAGGCGGAAGCCCGGGCAGAGTAACCGCTACATCCCGGCGGCTTCCATGACCGCCGGGATTCGGCGCTCCCAGCCGATGGCCATGATGTGCACGCCCCGGCACATCGGTGCGACATTCCTCACGATCTCGCCCGTCAGGCCGACACTGGCTTCGGCAACGTTCTCCGCGCGTTCAAGTGCTTCGGTCAAGTCGTCGGGAACGACGACGCCCGGAATCCTCTCCGTCATGTAGCGCGCCTGCCTCGCCGACTTCAGCATGATGATCCCCGCCAGGACAGGTACGTTGAGATCCTCCACCCGCTTCATGAACGCCTCGAAACCGGATGGTTCGTACACGGCATTGGTCTGGAAGAACTGCGCCCCCGACTCGATCTTCTTTTCCATGCGGGCAATTTCCCTGCCCAGGTCCGGTACGGCCACGTTGACGACGGCACCCCGGTAAAAGTCGGGCCCGTCCTTGAGGCGGTTCCCCGCGAGGTCACGACCTGACGCCAGACTACTGGCCGCCTCCAGGATGTCCTCGGCGCCGAGATCGAAGACCGGTTTCGCTTCGGGATGGTCACCGGCGGAAGGCGGGTCGCCGGTCATGCAGACGATGTTGGCGACGCCCAGCACGTGCGCGGCCAGCATATCCGCCTGGATGGCCAGCCGGTTCCGGTCCCGACCGGCGATCTGCAAGGTGGATTCGATGCCGCGGTCACCCAGCAGGTGCGCGACC
>JAJECR010000345.1 GCA_022821935.1 Candidatus Latescibacterota bacterium | reverse complement strand
TGTTCGAATACCGGATTGCATCGGATAGTTCGGAGTTTTCCATCCTGCCCGGTCTCGAAAGACTGGGCATACGGGTAGCGACCGTCCTGCGCTTCCTGCCCCCGGCCGGGGGCGAGCGGCTGTACCAGTACACCGGAAACCCCGGCCGCATCGTGCTCGATCCGCGCTGGCACCAGGCCGCGTTGCGGTTCGTGCAACTCGGATTCACCCATATCCTTGACGGCCTGGACCATCTCCTGTTCCTGCTGTGCCTGGTCATCCCCTTTCAACGGCTGCGGGTACTGGTGATCCTCGTGACGGCCTTTACGGTCGCCCACTCCATCACGCTGATCGCCGCCACGCTAGGCCTGGCGCCCGCCGCCCTCTGGTTCGTCCCCCTCGTGGAAACGCTGATCGCCGCTTCCATCGTCTACATGGCCCTGGAGAACATCGTTTCACCCGGATTGCGCCGCCGCTGGATGGCCGTCTTCGGTTTCGGCCTCGTGCACGGGTTCGGTTTCGCCTACGCCCTTCGGGAAACGCTGCCCTTCGGCGGAGAACACCTGGTAACCTCGCTCCTGGCCTTCAACGTGGGGGTCGAGCTCGGCCAGCTGCTTGTGATCCTGATCTGCGTACCGATCCTGAGGTTACTCTTCAGGTATATCCCGGGCGAGCGCACGAGGCGGACCGGTGCGATCATACTCTCGGTACTTGCGGGTCATACGGCATGGCACTGGCTGGTGGAACGGGGAGGTACGCTCTGGGCGTTCGATGTATGGTCCACGTCGCCGGACGGCGCGCTGTACGGCGTGGCGGGACTCCTGGCGCTGATGTTGGCCGTCGCCGCCTTCGCCGGCTGGGCGCTCACCCGTCCCGGCCGGCCGCTTGAATGAAGGTCTCGGACAGCGCGAATACGCAGGAACTGCGCTCCCCGCCGAGACTGGGCTTCCAGATATCGACCGTATAGGGTTCGCCTTCGACCAGGTGGCCATTGAAGATGATCTGGGCGGAAGGGGCGAAGAACAGGCAGGAGAAAACGTCCCATCCGTCCCTGAGCTTCGGCGCGGGCGCTTCAAGCAGTTCCGGGGGCTGCAGGCCGCTCCAGCGAGCGATGACCTGGTCCTCTTCCGTCTCGATCGTCCAGGATGGCGAGTCGACGACGCTCCCACCCCGGGTAAAGGCAGCCTGGGTGATCTCCAGATCCATGTCGTACATGCCGCCCCGGCCGCGCATCCACTCCTGCATGAAGGCCGCCATTTCCGGGTTGTCCGTGCAGATTCTGTGATAGGAAGTCCCGTCTTCGATCAAGACGTACGCCACGGTCCCCTCGCCGGCCGAACTGTAGTGCGTATGCCACAGGCTGACCATCCCGCTATTCTCTTCGGTTTTCGCGGGGCGAATGTAGTTGATCCAGTGCTGTCCCGTCCAGTACAGCCCGCCCGGGTTTACGATTGGCCTGTCCATCCATCCCCCCTATCCATCCTGTCTGTTCTGCGTCTTCCGCCCGTACCGCCCGTTTTGCCTGTACTGTACAATTTGCCTGCTACACGCGCAAACGGCACTCCGTCCGCGTTCGTGTAAACTGGCTGGCGGGGGATCGGCCGTCAAGCACGATCTGGAAGCCTGCCCTGCGCGGTCCCCGTGGATGGCTTCCGCATATTATTCGCTTGCCCGGCCGCGACTTGGCCTGTACATTTTCCGCATAGCGTATCGCGTTCGCGGAAGGACTGCCGCATTACTTCTTGCATCCACGGAGGGGCCGCCCGTTGCGGTCGCGATCGAGGCGCGGACGCTCGTCCCTTCACTCAAGGAGTACGGCAACATGATCGGTGACATCGGGATGCAGGAATTGATGGTGATCTTCCTGATCGTCCTGCTCCTGTTCGGCGCGGACCGGATTCCGGCCCTCGCGAGGGGACTGGGCAAGGGGGTGCGGGAATTCAAGCGGGTCGTGAACAACGCAAACACGGAAATTCAGCGCGCGATTGACATCGACGAAGACGAGCCGCCTCCCCGTAAGCCGCCGTCTCCCCAAAAGGATGTGGACCGGTCATAAGACAACGGTAAACCTGTCCTGTCAAACGGGCGTGCCGGCCGGCTGGCGGTGCGCCCGTTTTGCTTGATTCGTCGTCCGATGCCGATCCGCGGACCCTGGCCATGTCCACTGCCGAACTTCGTACAGACGCGCGTTCCATGTTTGACGCGGCCCTGCGTGCCGTCGATCCGGCGGCGGCGACCAGGCGTCTTGTCGTTCGTGACGGCAACCGCCTGAATATTGGCGGTGTCACCTTCGACCTGGACCTATTTGATGGGGTCTACGTCGTCGGCGCCGGCAAGGCGGGCGCCGTGATGGCCGGTGCCATGGAGTCGATACTCGGCGACCGGCTCGCCGGGGGAGCCGTCAACGTCAAGTACGGCCATACGGCTCCGCTGCGGCGCGTGGAGTTGACCGAAGCGGGGCACCCCATTCCCGATGCCGCCGGCGTCGAGGGTACGGAAAAGATCGCCAGGCTCCTGGAGCGACTCGGAGTGGACGACCTGGTGTTCTGCTTGCTCTCGGGCGGGGGATCCGCGCTTATGCCGCTGCCGGCCGAAGGGGTGACGCTGGCGGAGAAGCAGGCGGTGACCAGCCGGCTGCTGCGGTGCGGCGCGACGATCAACGAGATCAACACGATTCGCAAGCATGTCTCGCGTGTCAAGGGGGGCCAGTTGGCCAGACTCGCATCGCCTGCGCGACTGGTCAGCCTGGTCCTTTCGGACGTTATCGGAGATCCGCTTGACGTCATCGCGTCGGGTCCCACGGTGCCGGACGAGAGCACTTATTCCGATTGTGGGAAGATTCTAGAGAAGTACGGTCTGGAAAAGGACCTCCCGCCTTCGGTGATCCGTCACCTGGATGCCGGGATGAAAGG
>JAJECR010000240.1 GCA_022821935.1 Candidatus Latescibacterota bacterium | reverse complement strand
GAGACGACAGTCGTCTGGCTAGACAGCCAGGCAAGGTTTCCATCGGTCGGTTACTTCGACGTGCAGACCATCTTCAACGAGACGGAGCTGGGACTCGGTTCTTATGTCCGCGTCGCGTCGCTGCACGCCACGGGGACGTCGCGGAAGGCCCTCCTGGGCATGTTGCGGTTGAAAGCATCCCAGATCGGGGCGAACAGGTTGCTCATCGTCAAGGCGGAGGTAAAGAAAGAGGAAGTCTTTCTGTATTCCGGGCTTGAGAACGTAGTCCGGTTTTTCTCCGATCAAAAAACGGACGCCGATCGGCGAGACGAAGCATTTACGCTCAGGATTGACGCGATCGCGATCAGACAATCGGACGGCCGCTCTACCCTGGCGCCAACCAGTCCAGGGCATGATCGGTCCATCCTGTATCGACCCCATCAACCGGATCATTGGCCGGACGTGAGACCACCCCGCCGAAAAGACTATCGGCCGGCCGAGAGGCCACCTCGTCGATCAGATAACCGGTCGGCTGTGAGACCACCCCGTCGCAAGGAAGATCGGCCCCCGGTGAAGCCGCCGCCACCAAGGGAGGATCCGCCACCGGTGGAACCGCCTCCTCCCCCTCCTGAGGAGGATCGGCCCCAGGTGAAGCCTCCACCGCCGCCTCCTGAGGAAGATCGGTCCACCCTGAAGCGGCCCCGAATGAAAACCCATCGGCCTTGAAACGGTCTCGTCGACCAATCATCTGTACCAATGATTCGTATTTCGGCCGGTTCTCCCCGTTCGGCACCTGGACAGGGAGAATCGGCTTTGCATTGTCACGGAGGTAATTAAGGTAAAAACCTGGCGCTTTCGGCGTCCGGCAGGATCCCGCCCTCGTCCCTGGGAAGGACCGAGAGGGGCAACGCGATGGACGAACCCGCGTCGATCGGGAGCGTGACTCCCGTGATCCAGCGGGACTCCTCAGCGGCCAGGAAGACGGCCGCGTGGGCTACGTCCCAGGCCGTGCCCTCGGTACCCAGCGGCGTCGACTGCTGTCTGAGCTCCCGGTGGGCGTCCGAGAGACCGGCGGTGAAGGACGCGTGCAGGTGTCCCGGGGCAATGCAGTTGACGCGGATCCCGTCCCTGCCGTGCTGTACGGCCATGTTGATGGTCAGGGCAATGACGCCGCCCTTGGACGTTTCATAGGCGACGTTGTATGACCATCCGCTCCGGAAACCGTCGATGGAAGCCACGTTGATGATGGAACCGCCTCCGGAATCCATCATCGCCGGTATGGCATGCCGGCTCGTGAGCATCATGGCCTTGACGTTCACCGCCATGATCTCGTCCCAGTGCTCCTCGCGTACGTCCACCACCGTACCGGGATAGCTGAGCCCCACGTTGTTGAAGAGGATGTGAAGCCCGCCGTACCGGTTTACTGCGGTTTCGGCCATGGCCCGGCAGTCCGCCGACCGGGTCACGTCCCCGATGAAGACCGACGCCGTACCTCCTTCTTCCCCGATGACGGCCAGGGTCTTGTCGGCGTTCTCCCCGCTTCGGTCCGCCAGCAGCACCTTCGCGCCTTCCCGGGCGAGAAGCACGGCGGTCGCCTGTCCCGTACCCGGCACCTCGCTCTGCGTGCCCGCGCCCGTCACGATGGCCACCTTGCCGTCCAGCCGGAGCTTTCGAGTCGTCATCAAGACTCCCTGTCTTAGAAGATCTCGGCGCCGCCCGCCACTACCAGATCCACGGCCGTGAGATAGTCCGACTCCGGAGAGGCCAGGAAGGCGACCGTCTGTGCCACGTCGTCGCCCCTCGCTACCCGTCCCAGGGGCGAGATTTCGGTCTTTTCCTGGACGAATTCCCGGTGGGCTTCGCTGTTTTTCCACGATTTACCCAGGATGGCGCCATCGGATACGGCCTCGGCGATGAATCCCACGCGTTCGGTATCTACCGCAGTGGGCGAAACGGAATTGACGTTGATCCCATGAGGACCGAGCTCTTGCGCCAGGGCCTGGGTGAACCGGATGATGGCGGCCTTGGAAGCGCAGTAGGCGGAAAATCTCTTCCGCCCGATTTTACCCGACGTGGAGGCGATATTGATGATCTTGCCGCCGCTGCCCCGTTCGATCATGTGGCGCGCCGCGGCCCGGCACATGAGAAACACACCCCTGGCGTTGACGTTCATCTCCTTGTCCCAGGCTTCTTCCTCCATATCGACGACGAGGACCCGGTCCTTGCCCGGCAGGGAGCCCGCGCCGTTCACGAGGATGTCGATGTGCCCGAATCGTTTGATACCGCGGCTTACGAGGTTTTCCACCTGGTCCGCTTTAGAGACGTCTGCCAGGATGGCCTCGGCGTTACACCCCGCCTCCTCGATCTCCCTGACCACAGAGGGCAGACCCTTCCATTCAGACGAGTCGTCGGGATATGGATTTGCAACCAGGTCGCTGACGATCACGTCGGCGCCTTCCCGCGCCAGCCGCGTTGCGACGGCACGGCCGATACCCCGTTCCCCGCCAGCGCCAGTGACCAGGGCGGTCTTGCCGTGAAGGTTGTACATAGTTACCAATCTTTGTTCGTGAAAAACCGTCGATTTACAATCAACTTTCAGTCGCAAAGACCAGACATTGATTACGCGGTGAATCGTAAATGCAGTCCCAGTGCCCGCACGATTCGAATTACCGTGGAGAATGCTGGATTGCCGTTCTCCGACAAGGCTTTGTATAGACCTTCACGACTCATTCCAGTCTCGCGGGCCAGCCAACTCATGTTGCCAGAACGAGCGATGTCATTTAAGGCCGCACGAATCAGACTACCGTCCCCTGGGTCTTCTCTCGCGCAAGCTTCAAGGTAGAGGCGTACATCTTCGGTACTGTGCAGATGATCAGCGGCGTCCCATTTTGTGTACAGTTCTTTCACTGCTGCCTCCAGTCATTTGCCATCCTGTAGGCATGCTCGATATCCCGCTGTTGGCTATCCTTATTGCCTCCACAAAGTAGGATCAATTTCGCGCCTTTACGAATGAAGTACAACCGGTAACCGGGACCGTGATACACACGCATCTCGAACAGTCCACTCCCCAACGGTTTGATATTACTCTTATTACCCAAAGAGACGTTGCGTAGTCTCGCATTGATACGTGCAACCGCGCTTCGGTCAAGCAGGCCACGTATCCATCGTCTGAACGTGGCACTTACAATTACTTCTACCATGCGTAAATGTAAACTATGGTTCACACATGTCAACCATAATCCAGGCTTGGTAGTGTGAGACCAGTAACAGTTAACATGCTGGATTACATCAGATTTACATCTACGAATACAGTATGATTTTCTCTCGTGTTCTCGACCGGTAAGTTATTATTCGCCCTCTCTCCGCGGCCGCACCACGGTCTCGCCGTCGTCTTCCACCAGGGGGTGATGATAGATGTAGGGCGGTTCCAGCACCACACGCTGCGCCTCGGTGAGCTCCGAGGTCCATTCGGGCAGGTTGGCTTCGTATATACCGCCGGCGTAGTGGAGGTACTTGGGTGTATATCGATAAAGGGCGACCCGCCGGTCGTGCTTGCCGTGCCAGGGGAGGGTGCCGTGGGCTGTGGCCTCGTTGAAGATCACCAGATCGCCCGCCTTCTGGACGATGTGATAGACCAGCTCCTGGTTGGCTTCCCAGGTCAGAATGTTCTCGGGGCAGGACAGGTTGGCCTTGTGGCTGCCCGGTATGACGCAGAGACCGCCCGCGCCGGGATCCACGTCCGCCAGGGCGAATTGGCAGACGATCAGGCCGGAACGCATGCGTCCGTTGTGGTAATGATAGTAGCGGGAACCGTTAAAGGTGGCGTTTCCGGAACCGTGGATCTTGAGCCCCTCGCAACCCGCTTCGGCGATCAGCACGTCGACGCCGTGGTCGAGTTTCCAGCCGCGCCCGAACAGGGTGTTGAGATAGGGAATGATCTTCGGATGGGCCAGGAGATCGCGGAAGGGCTGGCACCACGGCTGCGGCCAGGTGAGCATGCCCTCGTAGTGGCGAAAGGGGGCGCTTTTGCCTTCGAAGGGCCGGCCCCGCCAGTCGCCGCTGAGTTCGTTGGGGCCGTCGTAGGAACCGAGCCGGTCCGGATTGGCGTCAAGCGCTTCGTTCAGCGCGCTGACTTCATCCCCGTTCAGGAAACCCCGGACATGAAGGAATCCCTGCAGGTCGTACAGGTACTGTTCCTC
>JAJECR010000220.1 GCA_022821935.1 Candidatus Latescibacterota bacterium | reverse complement strand
CGTTACGCTGAGGACGTTCCCGTTTGCCAGGTGGTTCCGGAAAACGGAGTAGCCGATTTCCAGCTCGTCGGAACGATTCCGGCTGAAGAACTGTACCAGCACCACAGACAACAGGCCCAGGAGCACCCACATGACCATGGTACGGGTCCGCCGGGGCGCGCCAGGGCGGTTGCCGCGTTCCTGCCGGGGCTCACCCGGTTTTCCGCCCCGCTGTCCCGGTTTTCCCGGTCTGGTTTCGGACATTTGATTCAACCGTTTAATGGTGCAATAAATAAGCGTGAGGATATGCAAGGCCGCTGCACGCCCGCATGCCCCCACGCTCAATCATCCTGTTCATCGACCACGGCGACGTAAGGCAGGTACCGGTACCGTTCTCCCCAGTCGAGTCCATACCCCACGACGAAATCGTCCGGTATGTCGAATCCCTTGTAGTCGATCGCCACGGGCGCCCGGTACGCGCCCGGCTTGACCAGCAGGGCGCATATCTTCAGGGACAATGGCTCCTGCTTTGTCAACGCTTCCGTAAGATAGCCCAGCGTCAGCCCCGTGTCAACGATGTCCTCCACGATGACCACGTGTCGTCCACGGACGTCCACATCGAAGAGTTCGGCCCGGACGACGCCGGAAGTAACCTGCCTCTTGCCATAGGTCGAAGTGCGTACGAAGTCGATGGCGTGCGGTACCGTGATCACCCTCACCAGATCAGCCAGGAAGACCACGCAGCCCTTGAGGCATCCGATGAGCAGCGGGTTCTTCCCCCTGTAGTCATCGGACAGCCGCGCCCCGAGGTACCCTACCATTTCCGCGATCTGCTCTGCCGTGAGGAGAATCTTCATCGGTAATTCCAGCCCGGCCGGCGCCCCTTGCGGTGTAGTGCGCATCTACCGTTACCGCTCGCGTCGACCGCCATCAACCGTGATGGCTCCCGGTCAGTTCGGCGACCATCACGCGCCGGGTCTTCCCGGTAACCAGGCCCAGGTTGCTCTGACGGTAACCCGCGACCCACAGGATCCGCGCACCGTCTGTAACGACCGGCACGCGGTCGCGCAGCAGACGGGGCACGTCCCATTCGTTGAACAGCTTCTTCAGGGACTTGTGTCCCGCCAGGCCGAAGGGCGACATGTGGTCGCCGGACTCGCGGGAACGCACGGTCCAGCGCCGCGGTACGGCCTCGGCGTCGAATACGGCCCGCTGCGGGGTTGCGGCCGGCGCGTCCGTTGCCGGACTTTCCTCGATGCGGATCGACAGGTTCGTATCCGGAATTTCCACCAGGCCAGGGACTTCAATGTCCAGCCGGTAAGGCGTAAAGGAACCCAGGCAGGCCACCAGTCCGGACCTCCGACATTCCATGCGAATCCCGCCGGGCAGCTCATGGATCCGGCCGATCGCGCCCCGGTCGATCCATGCGCGGGCATCCTCCACCTGGTCGTAATTCAAACGCTCTTCGTTGCCGCCCATAGTCCGGACCAGATGCCGGATCAGCACCCGCTGGACGGCGGGCGCAGCCTTCGGCCAGGCTCCGAGGTCCAGGCGAAGGACCTTACCGTCCGCGAAACGCGCATGATCGGCGATGAAAGTCGACACCACTTCGTCGAGATACTCCGCCTCGCCCCGTATCACGTCGGCGAGCCGTCCCAGACCCTGCACGATCTGTGGGTTGTATTCGCCTTGCAGCAGCGGTATCAGGTGGTGCCGGATCCTGTTGCGGGGCACGTCCTGGTCCGCGTTGGTCCGGTCGACGCGAAAGGCCAGCCGGTGACTTCGCGCATACGCGGCGATTTCGTCGGCGGTAACGTCCAGGAGCGGCCGGATTATCCACCCATCCCTGACGGGGCGAATGGCCGAAAGACCCGGGCTGCCGCTGCCGCGCAACAGACGCAACAGCACCGTCTCTGCCTGGTCGTCGGCCGTATGTCCGGTCGCCACGGAATCCGCCTCCTGGTCCGCGAGAACCCTTCGGAGGAATCCGTACCTTACCTCGCGGGCCCCCTGCTCGATGGAACAGCGCGTTTTTTGGCAGTAGGCGGCCACGTCCGCCCGCTCCACTGCGCAGGGAAGGCCCAGGGACGCCGCGTAGTCCCTGACGAAGTCGGCGTCCTCCCTTCCTTCCTCGCCGCGAAGTCCATGGTCGAGATGGGCCGCCCCCAGTTTCATGCCCCACCTTTCGCACAGTCCGTGCAGGGCGTGCAGGAGGACCACGGAGTCCGCGCCGCCCGAGACCGCGGCGATCACGTGATCGCCCTTACTGATCATGCGGTGGCGAAGAACCGCCGCTTCGACTTTATGAGCAACGGTATCGGGCATGGGAACTCGACTGGGACGTCCATAACGAAAATGGCCTTCCGAGAGCAGAAAGGCCATGGGTAATAGCGGCGCAGGGATTCGAACCCCGGACACTCGGATTATGATTCCGATGCTCTGACCAACTGAGCTACGCCGCCTCGATTCAAGCACTCAAATATAGCGCCGGACGGGTAGTCTGTCAAGCTATTAACCACGTAATCGCATGGCCTCAAATGTGATTGTTGTTGACCTGTAAGTGCCGTTATATTACACATGTTTGCGCTGATTTCACAGGCATTTACGCCGAGGTGAGACTTGGCTGAAACTGAAGCACGCACCGCCGGCGCTCCGGCGGCCGGGAACGAAGACGAAGGACTCGTCAGGGGGCTGGGACCCCTTGAGGCCACGACCATCATCGTGGGCGGGGTAATCGGTTCCGGTATTTTCCAGGCGCCAAGCGCCATTGCCTCCAACGTCGGTTCGCCGGGCATGAGTCTGCTCGTCTGGCTGGTGTGCGGTCTGCTTGCGCTGTGCGGCGGGCTGTGTATCGCCGAGTTGGGCGCCATGCTGCCCCGGACCGGCGGCCAGTACGTTTACATCCGTGAAGCCTATCGAAAACGCTGGGTGGCCTTCCTCTACGGCTGGTCGGCCTTCTGGATCGTTTGGCCGGTATCCATCGCCGCCGTCGCCAGCGTATTCGCCAGCTACCTGGCGAGCGTGGTGAACGTCGTTACCGCGGACAGCGCCGGGACGGGGATCGTCCTGAGCGAAGGCGCCCGGGCGCTTATCGCCTCGGCCTGCGTGCTGGTGCTGATGACGATCAACGTAATCGGCGTCCGGTGGGGCGGCAGGGTCACCAACCTCTTCACCTTTATCAAGATCGCCGCCCTGGGGGGACTGATCCTCCTGGGCCTGTTCATGGCCGAAAAAGGATCGATGGCCCACTTCTCGCCGTTGTTCGGCGGCGGCAACGGGGCAGCCGTGGGAGGATTCGCGCTGGGGGCCTTTGGCGCGGCCATGGTCACCGGACTGTTCTCCTACGAAGGATGGACTTTTTCCAGCTATGTCGCCGGGGAAATGCGCGACCCCCGCCGCAATCTCCCGCTGTCCATCATCGGCGGCATCCTGTTCGTGATCCTGATCTACATGGCGGCGAACTTCGTGTACATGCTGATCCTCCCCTTCGAGCAGGTCCAGTCCTCGCCGTGGATCGCGGCCGACGTGATGCAGGTGCTGCTCGGCGAATGGGGCGCCCTCTTCATATCCGTAGGCGTCATGTGTTCCACTTTCGGAGGGGTAAACGTGCACATGCTTGTGGCTCCGCGCCTCTTCTTCGCCCTCAGCAGGGACGGGCTGTTCTTCGAGGGTCTGAGCCGGGTGCACTCGAAATACCGCACGCCGGCGGTTTCCATCCTCGCCCAGGGTATCCTGGCCGCCCTGATCGCCCTGACGCCCAGTTACGAGGAAATTATCTCCTACGGTTCGTTCACATCATACGCCTTCTCGATTCTCGCCATCGCCTCGGTCATCGTGCTCCGCTTTACCCGGCCCGACGCGAAACGGCCCTACAGGGCGTGGGGATATCCGGTAACGCCCCTGCTCTTCCTTGCCGTGATCACCGGTTACCTGGTGTCGCTGCTGACCAACGTGGAGTTTATTTACAATACCCTTATCGGCCTGGCCATCGTAGCAGTCGGCATTCCCTTCTACTTCTACTGGGAAAAGAAAAACCAAAGAAACTGAGGGATTCCATGCGGGATTTGCTAATCGTTGAACAGAACAGCGTCATCCGTTACGATGACGTGTCGCTCTCCCATCTGCAGGAAACCCTGGAGGCGTCCAGGGGCCTGTTCTGGCTGGACCTCGAGCAGATCACGGACGAAGACGCGGCGTTTCTGAGCGAATTCAAGGAACTCGGCGCACATCCCCTGTCGGTGAAAGCCTGCCGGGAAGTTTCGGCGCGGCCCTATTCGGCGGTGTTTCCGGGCCACCTGTTCGCGGTCGTGCACGCGCGGGAGAGCCTGGACGCGCCGCCGGTCAAGCTGGGGATCTTCCTGGCGCCCGGCTACCTGGTGACCATACATGCCACCCCGCTGGCCTTTCTGCAGGAAGTCAAGGACCGGGTTCAGCAGGATGCCCAGTCGATGCGGTCCACGGACCAGGCCGTCGCGCTGATCATGCAGAAGATCGCAGATCTCCAGGAACCGCTGGTAACCGGACTTGTCGAGGAGACGATCGCGCCGGACAGGGACGTGGAAGCCCGGTGGATATACGAGACGCAGCGCCGCCTTATCGACATGATCCAACTCGTCAAGCCACAGTGCGAAATCGTACATTCCCTTTATAGCGGCGAGAAACTCTCCCTGCAGGCGGACACGGTCGTCCAGCTCCAGGACGCGTACCACAGATTCAGGAACATGGTCGAGGCGCTGACGCGTCAGTGGGAAATGCTGAACGACGCGGCCATGGCTGCCCAGACGAGAGCCCTCAGGAGCATCGACGCCTCCTCGCGGCGGCTAACCTTCCTGGTGGCGCTGTTGCTCCCCGTGCTCTTCTTGTCCGTCCTGGCGGGAATTGACGATCCCCTGGTGAGTAACGCCATAAATCCCGCGGTGGTGGGTATCGGCCTGGCGGTGTCGTTGCTGGTCGCCATCGTGCTGGTCCTCACGGCGAGAAAGCAGTAAAAGACATCAATTCAGCCGAGGTACCGTTGAATCGTCGGTCCGTCATCCATTCACTCATACGTTGCTTCCTCTTCACGGGCGTCCTCTTCCAGGCCGGCAGTCCGACCGCCGTTCCGGCACAGGACCGGCTGGTCATCGTTTCTCCTCACTGGGAAGGCATCCGCTACGAGTTCACCCGGGGGTTCGACGCCTATTACCGGGCGGAAACCGGACGCGCAGCCGAGATCGAGTGGATGGACGTGGGCGGGACCTCTGAAATCATCCGTTTTATCAAATCCGAATTCACCGGCAAGCCGGACGGCATCGGCATAGACATGATGTTCGGCGGGGGAAGCGATCCGTTCGTTGAACTCGCCCGCCTCGACCTGCTGGCGCCGTACAGACTTCCCGGGGACCTGCTTTCAAAGCTGCCGGTAGAGGTGGGCGGCTACCCGGTCTACGACGCCGGCTACCGTTGGTACGGCGCGACGATGGCGGGATTCGGCATCATGTACAACAAGCGGGTGGCGCAACTCGTGGACCTGCCGCTGCCGGAGACCTGGGAAGACCTGACCGATCCGCGGCTGTACTCGTGGGTCGGCGCCGCCGATCCGAGGAAGAGCGGCAGCGCGCACGTGCCCTTCGAGATCATCCTGCAGGTCTACGGATGGGAAAGAGGCTGGCAGATCATCACCGCCCTGGGCGCCAACGCCCGGGGATTCGCCAATACGGGAAGCCAGGTGCCCAAGGACGTAACTTCCGGCGAGGTGGCCTACGGGATGGCCATCGATTTTTACGCCTGGGCCCAGATCAACGCCGTGGGGCCGGATATGATCGGCTACACCATGCCCGACAACCTCACGATCCTGAATCCCGACGGCATATCCATACTGAAAGGCGCACCGAACATGGCCGTGGCGCAGTCCTTCCTGCGCTACATCCTTTCGGAGGCCGGACAGCGCCTTTGGATGCAGAAACCCGGTACGCCGGGCGGACCGGAGCAGTTCCAGCTGAACCGGTTCACCGTCCTGCCTCACCTGTACCAGCGCATCAATCCGGCTCATACCTCGGTCACGTTCAATCCCTTTACCTGGGAATCGTCCTTCGTGTACGACGCCATGAAAGGCGCGGCGAGGCGTCATATCGTCGATGATATGATCGGCGTCTTCGTCATCGACGCCCACGCGGCCTTACAGCGCAGGTGGCTGCGCGCCATGGAAGAGGGGGACCTGGCTCGCGTCCTGCCCGCACTGGGCGCCGTGCCCATTACGGAGGAGGAATCCCTGGCCCTGGGCGACCGGTGGCGGGACCAGACCTTCAGAAACCGTACCCTGCTCGCGTGGAGCAGGGTGGCGGCGGAGAAGTACGGATCAGGCGCGGCGGGACGGCCGGGCGCCAGGTACATGTTGTTCTCCGGAAGCGGTCTGGTGCTGGCCGGAATGGTGCTGTACCTCTGGAGGTTGAAGCGCAGAAGCGGATGAGGCCCGGGAATCTTTCCCGATGAAGCCCGGGAATCCCTGACTTCGAACGGTCGGGCCGTGCGCGACGCGGGCGGCGCGAACGGATGCTTGTTTTTTCATACTCTGAATGGTTTTTCATATCGTGGCATATCGAGTATGGTCAGCCTGACGCTGCAGGGCATAACCCGGAAATTCGGTGAAGTGACGGCGGTCGACGACGTCTCCCTGGAGATCGCGAGGGGCGAACTGTTCTTTCTACTGGGCCCTTCCGGCTGCGGCAAGACGACCCTCCTTCGGCTGGTCGCCGGGTTCTATGCGCCCGACAAGGGTAGCATCCTGTTCGACGGCCAGGACGTGACCCGCACGCCTCCCCACAGGCGGAACACGGGCATGGTCTTCCAGAATTACGCCCTCTGGCCGCACATGTCTGTCCGGGAGAACGTGGCTTACGGGCTCGTCCTGCGGAAGGTGACGCCTTCAGAACAAAGGGAACGGGTGTCGGAAGCGCTCAGGATGGTCCGGATGGACGACTACGGGGAGCGGTCGCCGAACCAGTTGTCCGGCGGTCAGCAGCAGCGCGT
>JAJECR010000341.1 GCA_022821935.1 Candidatus Latescibacterota bacterium | reverse complement strand
AGGGGACACGCAGTCTGCCCCGGCTTCGTGGACGCCCACACCCACGCGGTCTTCGGCGGGGACCGCGCCGCCGAGTTCGAGCTGCGGATCAAGGGCGCCTCCTACCTTGAAATCATGGCGGCCGGCGGCGGGATCGTCAACACCGTAAGGAACACGCGGGCCGCGACCGAGGAAGATCTCGTTTTATCTGCGACAAAACGCCTCGACGAGATGCTTGCGCTGGGCACCACGACCGTGGAGATCAAGACCGGCTACGGCCTGAGTGCTTCAGACGAACTGAAGATGCTTCAAGTCATCGAGCGGCTCGACCGGGACCATCCCTGCGACATCGTGCCCACGTTCCTGGGCGCCCATGCGGTCCCACCCGAATTCGATGGGGATGCCGAGGCGTACACGCGGTCCGTAATCGACGAGATCCTGCCGGAAGTGGCAGACTGGTACCGGACCTCCCGTTTCGCGGACCGCGGCATCCCCATGTATATCGACGTGTTCTGCGAAGACCACGCCTTCGACCTCGGGCAGTCCCGACGCGTGCTGGAGGCCGGCATGAAAGCCGGTTTCAAAGCGAAAATGCACGTGGACCAGTTCAATGACTTCGGAGGCGTTCCCATGGCCGTGGAATTAGGCGCCGCGTCGGTGGACCATCTCGAAGTGACGGGCCGGGAGGAAATCGAGTTGCTGGCCCGGTCGGACACGGTCGCGGTGCTGCTCCCGGCCGTGAACTTCAACCTGGGCATGGCGGAATACGCCGACGCCCGCTTGATGATGGACGCCGGGACCGCCGTGGCCCTCGCCACCGACCTCAATCCCGGATCGGCACCCTGCCCGTCCATGCCCGCGGCCATGGCCATCGCCTGTCGGTACCAGCGGTTCACCCCCGCGGAAGCACTGCACGCTTCAACCATCAACGGCGCCTGCGCTATCGGCCAGGGGGACGAGACCGGTTCCATCGAAGCCGGCAAGCGGGCCGATATCCTGATTCTGAACGAGGGCGATTACCGCCACATCCCCTATTTCTTCGGGGGCAACCCCGTGCAGACCGTGATCAAGAACGGGCAGGTTCTGAACCCATGAATCCCGGAAACAACGCGCCTGTCGTTCGATACGCCGACGGCCACTGGGTCATGCCCGGGATGGCCACGGCCCATTCCCACGCTTTCCAGCGCGCGCTTCGCGGGCGGACCCAGCGCCGGGCGACCCGCGCGGGAACTTTCTGGGGCTGGCGGGATGAAATGTACCGGCTGGTCGAAAGGTTGAAGCCGGACGATCTGTATGCAATCGCGCGCTTCGCCTATACCGAACTGGCCATGTCAGGGGTAACGGCCGTCGGCGAGTTTCACTACGTGCATCATGGTTCCGGGGGGCGTCCCTATACCGATCGCACCGAACTGGCGGATGCCGCAATACGCGCGGCGCGGGACGTGGGGTTGCGCATCTGCCTGATCCGAACCGCCTATCTCAGGGCGGGTTACCGCCAGTCCGCCGTTCCCGCACAGGATCGGTTTATCGACCCTTCGATCGATCACGTGCTCCGGGATCTCGACGCCCTGCGGTCGCGCTACGCGGACGACCCATGCGTGGCCGTGGCCGTGGCCGCCCACAGCATACGAGCCGTACCCCTTTCCGGCATCCGCGTCTTGTCGGCCTGCGCCGAAGAACACGACCTTCCCTTCCACATGCATGTCTGCGAACAACGAGCCGAGTTGGAGGAATGCACGGCCGAATACGGTAGCACGCCCATCGCCCTGCTCTCCGAAGAAGGGTTGCTTTCTTCGAGGTTCGTAGCCGTACACGCCACACACCTGGATGAAGGGGAAATCGCCGCGCTGGGCGATCGCGGGTGCCTGGTGTGCATTTGCCGCACCACGGAACGGGATCTTGGCGACGGCCTGCCGCCTGCGTCCGCACTCCTAGAAGCCGGCGCGCGCCTCTGCGTTGGCGCGGATAGCCACGCCTGCGAGAATACCTTCGAGGAGGTCAGGGCCGTGGAACTGGATGAACGTTCCCGCCTGGAGATACGCCATGCCGCGGCGGACGCGCCGGCACTGCTCGACGCGGCCACCCGGGCCGGTTATGAGGCATGTGGCTTTGCAGAACGCTGGTTGGAGGATCACGTATCCCTGGACGCCGACGATCCTTCTATCGCGGCCATCGGACCAGGACACGCACCCGACGCGATCCTCTTCGGTGCCACGCCGCGGGCGGTCAGGTCTGTCATCGTCGCAGGGAAGCAGATCATCGCGGAAGGCCGCCATGCCCAGTACGGAGAGACATTGGAGCTGTATCGCAAATCACTGAAAAATATGGAGTTGATCTGAATCCAGGTGGAAGTGGAATCGCGCCGAATATAAGCGTGTGGATCCGCGCCGAATATATGGTTATGAACCCGCTGAACCAGCAGCACGAACCAAAAGGAGTCCGTAATGGCTTCAATCAAGTATGACTATGCGGAGATGATCTGGAACGAGATCCGGGACGCGGCCGCCCAGGACCGGGTTGCCCTCTTGCCGGTGGCGACTTACGAGGACCATGGCCCCCACCTGCCTGTGGACGTCGACGTGGTCCTGGCGACGGAGATCTGCCGGCGCGCCGCGGCCCGCATACCGGAAGAGGTCGTACTCGCCCCTCCGGTAACCCATGGATACAGTCCACATCACATGGATTTTCACGGGACGATCACCATCCGGTGGGACACCTTCATCAACTATGTCAGGGACGTGTGCTGCAGCCTGGCCTATCACGGTTTCAAACGCATCCTCATCATCAACGGCCACGGAAGCAACACGTCGCCCCTCGATCTGGCCGCCCGTCTCTCCGTGCTCGATTACGAAGGACGTATCCTGTGCGCCAGCGCCAACCACTGGGGATTGAGGCAGGCCAGGGAGATGGGTCAGGCGCTCCGCGATTCGGACTACGGCGGGACATCGCACGGCGGTGAGTACGAGACGTCCCTCTACCTCGTCCTGAAGCCCGATCTGGTCGAAATGGACAAGGCCGTGGACAACCGGAGCCCATTGCCCGACAGTTTCAAGACAGATCTCCTGGCCGGCGGACATCCCGATGCCTCCGACGCCCGCCTGGTACCTTTCTGGAGCTCGATTTCTCCCAGCGGGGTCATGGGGGACGCCACGAAGGCGACACGGGAGAAGGGAGAAAAGTTCCTGGAAGCCGCCATCAACGGGGTGATCGAATTGATCAGGGAGTTGCGCCAGACCCCCATACTGCCACGGCGCGTCCAGCACGGGGATGTGCCGGATACGAAGTGGAAGATGACTTAGGGGATCAGCCCCGAGACGGCTCGCTCATGGTTTCCCTGGCCTTACGGCTCAATTCCGGCAGGTGATCGTCGTTGGCCATGACCTGTTCGAGGTGATGCATGCGGTCGGGAGAAGCGGTTCGCATCATCGCGGGGCCGTACGCCTCGTCCAGCCAGAAGCGGGAAGCGCCGCTGATGTAATCGCGCAGTTCCGGGACGAGACGCTCGGGATAGCGCTGGCACAGGTTCATGGTAAACATCCGCCGCCGCCCGCCGCCGCCGAACGAGGCGTGCTTGGTATTGTGGTTGAAACAGACGATGTCGCCCGGCCGGGTCTCCAGCGCCATCGCCGGCACATCCCGTGGCGCTGTATCCCACAAGGACGAACTCTCACCGACGTTCTCCTGCAAGGACGCCCCATAGACATCATCCCGCTTGTGGCTTCCGGGAATGACGCGCAGACAGCCGGTATCCCGCGTCAACGTATCAAGGTAGAAGGCGATCTTGATATGTAGGATTTCAGGATGCCATCCGTCCGAGTGCCACCTCGTATCGCCGGCGTAGTAGTTGCCGTCGCTGCCCATGTAGTTGAAATCTTCGCCCAGCAGACTGGTTGCGATTCCCCTGATCCGCTCGTCGTCCAGCAGCGAGGAAAGGCGTTCATGCTGGTCGATGAAGGGTACGATGCAGGAGCGTTCCTTGCCGTCATGGGGCCGCCCGTGGTGCCCGCCTCCACGCCCGGTCCATACCTCCTCGAAGTCGTTGATGATCTCGTCGATACGATAACTGAGCAGGCCGGGGAATCCCAGGTATCCGAACGTATCGAAAAAGGCGAGTTGCTGCTCGGTCAATCGATATCCCATAACCAGATACTCCTTGCGTTTACGGATTGGGAGGAGACGTGCAGATGAGTACGACAAGGGTTTCGGTACCGGTGTTTTCTATTCCGTGCAGACACCAGGGCGGCAAATAGACGAAGTCGCCTTTCTTCACCTCGCGCTTGTAGTTCGCGAACGTCATTTCCCCCGATCCCTCGAGGATGACATAGGTCTCTTCGGTCGGATGCGAACCGGGTTCGAGCACGACGTGAGGAGGTACGTAAAACAACACCAGGCCCATATTCTCCGCGGGGGCGTTGGGATTCACGGGATGTACCACTCTGACCCCCAGGCCGTTGCACCCGGGATAGACCACCGGCACGCCATCCTGGGCATTGACGATCATGGGGTTCGGCGGCGTCTCCGGTTTGGGGATATCGGGTATTTTGTCCAGATCTTCGCTGGTGTATCCTTTGAATTCCGTGATCTTCGCCATATGATCGACGCTCCTTTATTGAGTCTCGTACGGGGTCAGCAGTCGGCGTGTCCCGCCGCGTAGTCAAAATCGAATACCAGCGTGTCGCCCAGGGGCACATAACCAATTCTCTGATAGATGTGGTTGGAGGCCGGATTCGCCAGGTCGGTAAACAGGCTACAGAACTTGAACCGGCCCGTAAGCAGTTTTTTAGTCAACCGGTAAACGCACGAGGTCGCGTATCCCCGGTTTCTTAACGCCGGCGGTGT
>JAJECR010000352.1 GCA_022821935.1 Candidatus Latescibacterota bacterium | reverse complement strand
CTTGGTTCGCTCGAGATGGAAGCGGCCATCGCGGCGATCGGCGACCAGACCCATGTAGCGGAATCCGTGGCGCTGGCGGAGCGGGGCAAGAAGCGGCTCTACGCCGCCTTCGATCGGCTGAACGTCGACTACTGGCCGAGTGAAGGGAACTTCATTCTCTTTCGTACGCCGGTCCTGGCCGACGATCTTGCGGCGCAGATGGCCGACCGGGGTATTCTTGTGGGTTCGGGCAGCCGTTTCGGTCTGACGCACAGCATTCGGGTCAGCGTCGGACTCCCGGAGGCGAACCAGGCCTTCGTATCGGCGCTGGAGGGGATTTTAAAGGACAACAGCCAGACCGCTAGGACCGGCGGCCGCTGACTTCCGGTCCGGCCGTCGCTGAGTTCCATTCTGGCCGCAGCTGACTTCCGGTCCGGCCGTCGCATTCACAAATCATCAAGCAGTAACCTGAATCTCGGTACGAAGGGAAACACATGTCACAGGCAGCAATGCTGGAACGGGCCGAACGGGTTTTCGTCGGCGGCTCCAACGGCGAATTCCGCCTCCCGCCGGAAGCCAACCTCGTGGTGACCCGCGGCGAAGGCGCCATGATCTACGACGCCTCCGGACGCGAATACGTCGACTTCCTTTTGGGGTCCGGCCCGATGATCCTCGGTCACGGTCATCCCGACGTCGTTACGGCGGTGTCCCGCCAGGTGGCCCGGGGCACTACCTTCATGGCCCTCAACGAGCCGGCCATCCGCCTGGCCGAACGGGTGGTCGACGCCTCGCCCTGCGGAGAGAAGGTCCGCCTTGTGATCACCGGGTCCGAATCGATCCAGTTCGCTTTGCGGGCTGCCCGGGCCTTCACGGGCCGCGACCGCTGCCTGCGCTTCGAGGGGGGCTGGCACGGCGTGAGCGATTCGGCGCTGCACGGGGCGCGGACGCTGGCGCCCGGCGATTATCCCGACACCCTGCCGGACGGCGGCGGCATTCCCCAAAGCTGGTCGGCGGACATGCTCGCCGTGCCCTTCAACGACGTGGAACGGGCGACCGAAATCGTGGAACGCCACCACGGGGAACTCGCCGCGATCGTTATCGAGCCCCTCCAGCGGTGCATCCTGCCCCGGCCGGGTTTCTTCGAGGCGATGCGGGCGTTGTGCGACCGGTACGGCATCATCCTCATCTTCGACGAGATCGTCACGGGTTTCCGCATGGCCTGGGGCGGGGCGCAGGAACGCTACGGCGTGACCGCCGACCTGGCGGCCTACGGTAAGACCATCAGCGGGGGTTATCCCCTGGCCGCCATGTGCGGACGGGCGGACGTGATGGATGTCATGAACGGCTGGCGGCCGGCGGACGATCCGAAGCGGATCATCGCATCGGGTACCTTCAACGGCTATCCCGTGGGCGCCGTCGCCGGATTGGCCACCCTCGACGTGCTGGAGCGGCCCGGGACCTACGAGCGGCTATTCGCCATGGGCGGCCGCATCGCCCGGGAGATTACGGCCATGGGAGCGCGGTATTCGATCCCTTTGCTCGTCGGCGGCGAAGGCCCCGTGCTCCAGGTGCTGTTCACCGGCGAAAAGGAAATCGTCGACTACGGTTCCATGTTCCGCGCCGACAAGCAGAAGGCCTATGTCTTTGGCGTCGAGTTGATCAAGCGCGGACTCTTCGTCAGTCCCTACGAGAAGATCTACCTGTCGCTGGTCCACACGGACGGCCACGTCGACCGCCTCCTCGAGACAGCGGAAGAGGTGCTGCGGGACGTGATCGCGAAAATGGATTGAACCGGAGAAAAGCGGCCGGCCGAACCATGGCACGGCGGCGCGTATCACACACGACCATCGAGGGAGCAAAGCCATGAAGAACGTCCTCCTCCTCGGCGCCTCCGGCAACATCGCGCCTCACATCATCCCCGGCCTGGAGCAACACTACAACCTGCGCCTGGCCGACATACGTCCCCATCCCGGCGGAAAGCCCACGATGCACGTGGACATGGGCGACTACGGACAGGTGCTCGAAGCGGCCCGGGGCATGGACGCGATCATGAACTGGACCGTCGTCCGCCAAGATCCGGTGGCAAGTTTCGCCGTGTCCGTCCGGGGCGCCTGGCACGTGATGAAGGCGGCGGCGGAGCTCGGCATAAGCAAGATCCTCCACACGGGACCGGAGATCATCATCCCCGGCTACTTCCACGACCACGACATCGGCGACGTGCCGCAGGCCCCGGGCACGGGCTACTACATGATGACCAAGCACCTGGCCATGGAGATCTGCCGTATCTACGCGCGCGAATACCGTATACACACCGTGTGCTACCAGTTCAACGGACTGGGACCCATGCCCGAGAAGGCGGTGAAGAATACGGACCACCCGCCCTTCACCATCGTCTACGACGACCTGGTGGAAGCCTGCCGGCTGGCCCTGGAAATCGAGGAAGTGCCGGACTATTTCCAGGCCTTCAACATGGGCAGCTACCTGCAGCAGGGCAAGTACACCATCGACAAGGCTCGGCGCATCCTCGGATACGAACCCCGGACCGACCCCCAGCGGTTCTTCAGGCGGCCGGCGTAGACGGCGTAACGCGGTCCGTATTGGCGGAGCGATACCGTCCATACTGGTGAAACATGCGGCGCGATCCTGACGACCAGTCCCACGAAGATATCTGAACGAGGAATGCGGCGCGACCCTGACGACCAGCCCCACGACGAATTCTGAACGAGGAATGCGCGCATCATGGCGACCATTAACTCCCGTACCAGTCATTTGCCCGGACGTGCCCCTGGCCGTACCAGTCATTTGCCCGGACATGGCGCTGCCCGCATGTGCGGCGCCGTGCTCCTCTGGGGGATCCTGGTTTTCGGCTGCGCGTCGGAGACGGATCCATCGGCGTCTACGGAGAATCCTGCCGCCGGGGGATCGGACGCGCTCGCCGCGGCGTCCGGATCTTCGGCCGGTGCAGCCGCCTCCGACACGTCGTGGACGCCGCCGCGGCCCCGATCCATCCGGGAGCGGCGGGATGAGCGGGAACACATGGTCGAGGAGATCCTGGTCAAGTCTCCCATGGTGACGGACGCGGCCGTGCTTCGGGCCATGCGGGATGCGCCCCGCCACGTTTTCGTTCACGAGCAGACGCGGCGCATCGCCTACGAGGATACGCCCCTGCCCATCGGCCTCGGGCAGACCATCTCCCAGCCCTACATCGTGGCGTTCATGACCGAGTTGCTCGAACTGGATCCCACTTCGAAAGTGCTCGAGATCGGCACCGGATCGGGTTACCAGGCCGCCGTCCTCGCTCACCTGACGCCCCATGTGTACACCATGGAGATCATCGAACCCCTGCTGGAACGGGCACGGGCCCTGCTGATCGACGAAGGGTACGACACGGTCCGCACGCGCCATGGCGACGGCTACTACGGCTGGTCCGAAGCGGGACCCTTCGACGCCATTATCGTCACCTGCGCGGCCGGTCATCTGCCCCCGCCCCTGTGGTCCCAGCTCAGACCCGGCGGCCGCATCGTCATTCCAATCGGCGAAGTGACCGGCGTTCAGCGGCTCGTCGTCGTGACCAGAACCGCGGAGGGAGAACGGTCTTCGCGAACCGTCCTGCCCGTGCGTTTCGTGCCCATGACCGGGCGGGTCGAACAGTGACGTCGCGAACCGAAACCCCGGATTCGCCCGGGGATCTTCCGAAGCATTTCCTGTTCCGTACCGCTGGCCTGGTGTCCTGCGGCGTCATCGCCTTCGAAGTCGGGCTGATCCGCGTGCTGCAGTACGCGAGCTGGTACCATTTCGCCTTCCTCGTCATCACCATCGCCCTCCTCGGTTTCGGAATGAGAGGCACGGTCCTGTCGCTGTGGCGCGGTTATCTCCTGCGCTACCGGCAAAAGGCCATTCCGCTGCTCATCCTGCTTACGGCGGTCTCCATTCCCCTCATGCTTCAGTCTGCACAGCTTTTGCCTGTGTCCGGCCGCTTCGTGCCCGGCCTGGTTTTTGAGCAACTGGCCTGGTGGACAGGGTACTGGATCCTGTTGACCGTCCCCTTCGCACTCGGTGCCACGGCCATCGGTCTCGTCCTGATGTCGGCGGGTAAACGGCTTTCCGCGGTCTACGCGTCGAACCTCATCGGAAGCGCGGTTGGCGCGGTCGGCGTGACGATAGTCATGTACTTCATTGAACCCACCTGGCTGGGATACGTGACCGGGGCCGTGGTCCTGGCCGCGGTCATCCTCCCTGACCGCCCGGCATGGAGCGCGGTCATGGTTTCCGCGGGCGTGCTGGCCGGCTCGCTGCCGGCGTTACTCAATCCGCCGTCCGTCCGCGTCGACGACGACAAGTACCTTGCCTACGTTGATCGCCTGGTAGCGGGTGGACAGGCTTCACGACTGGCTGGCGGCCAGGGTCCCTCCGGCGTCGTGGAAGTCTTCCGCAGCGATACATTCCACGACATGGCCTTTCTCACCGATGAGCGCGTTCCTCCGTCCATGGCGTCTATCGTGGTGGACGGCCATCGCGCGGGTTCCCTGTTGCGGATCGAAGGAGAAGATCAGGCGGAAGCCCTGGACGGAACGCTGATGGCCGTGCCCTACGCATTGGCTCCACCAACCCCCCGGGTACTGCTGCTGGACGAGGCCGGCGGCGGCAACATCTGGCTCGCTCGCCGAAACGGGGCGGCCTTAGTGGAGGTGGTGCAGTCGAACAGGGTACTGCTGGATGTCCTGGCCGGTCCGCTTGAGAACGAAGGCGGCGCGGTTTTCAACCTCCCGGAGGTTTCGCTCCATCCCATGGAGCCGCGGGCCTTCATCGAGGGGACTGAGGACCGCTTCGACCTTATTCAGCTATCGGGCATGGAATCTTGGGCGGCGGCCGCGGGCGGCCTGGAAGGACTGAACCAGGATCATCTCATGACCATTGAGGGCGTGGCGGCCGCCCTGCGCAGGCTGTCTCCGGATGGCATCCTGCACGTATCACGCGGCATACAACTGCCTCCCAGAGACAACGCGAAGATCGCGGCGACGATCGTCGCGGCCCTGGAACAGTCAGGTGTCGCTCGGCCCGGTGTGCACGTCGCCATGGTCCGGGATTTCCTGGGCGTCTGCACCATGGTCAGGCCCAGGCCCTGGAGGGAAGGGGAGGTCCGTCGTCTACGGGACCTGTGCGCGGAGAAGAACCTGACCCCGGTCTATTTTGAAAGCATAACGGAGGGGGAACTGAACCGGC
>JAJECR010000110.1 GCA_022821935.1 Candidatus Latescibacterota bacterium | reverse complement strand
AACTCGTCCAGGCCGATCTCGACGGCCATCATGCCGGTAAGGAACGCCACCTCCTTCGAGTGATCCAGGGCGTTCTGGCCGTAGCTGGACCGGAACCGCAGCCGGCCGACCAGTTTCATCATCTCGGGATGCATGGATTTCAGGTTGAGCTCGTCGACGGCTTGCTGCCCTTCCGAGAGCAGTCGGCTGTCGATCTGTTCCCGCGCCCGTGTGATCACTTCTTCTATCCGGCTCTGGGTAATCTTGCCGTTGGATACGAGATCCGCCATGGCGGTCCGGGCAATTTCCCTGCGAATGGGATCGAAGCAGGAGATGACCACGGCCTCGGGGGTATCGTCCACCATAACCTTCACTTCGCTGGCCGCCTCGAAAGTCCGGATGTTACGGCCGTCCTTTCCGATGATACGGGCCTTGATCTGGTCGTTGGGCAGGGGGACCACCGCCACGCTCGTCTGGGTCGATTGATCCACGGCGCACCGGCTGATCGCCAGCGTAACGACTTTTCTCGCTTCCCGGTTGGCATTGGTCTGGGCGGTTTTCAGGATGTCTCTTACCCTGTGTTCCGCTTCCTGCTTCACGTCGCGGATGAGTTCATCGTGAAGCTGCTGCTTGGCTTCCTCGGCGGTCAGCCGGGCCAGGGATTCCAGTCGAACGCGGTATTCCGAGGCTGATTCCTTCAGCCGGACGTCCTGCGTTTTCAGTTTCTCTTCCAGCTTCTCCATTTCGTCTTCTCTCAAGCCGGTCTGATCTTCGCGTTCCTTCAGGCTGTCAAATCGCTGTTCGTACTCTTTCTCCCGGTCCATCATTTCCTGCTCCTGGTTCTCCAGGGCAGTCTGCCTGCTGACGATCTCATCCTCCTGGGCCTCCCGCGCATCGTGCCATTTTCTCTTCTCCTCAAGCAACTCCGCGCGGCGCTGCACTTCCATTTCCTTGAAAAGGCGCTGTGCGCGCTTCTGGGCCTTCTCCTCCATTTCGCCGGCTTTGCTGCGCCGCCAGAGCATGCCGATTACCAGCCCGACGAGTCCGGAAATCAAGGTCAGGACGGCCAGGGGCAGCAAAAACCCGTTCAGGTTTTCCAATGGGAAATCCATACAACACCCCCTGCGATATAACGGCTTATCCCAAGTTCGGCGGTCAGTCTGGGCCGGCCTGTTCAGCCTGTCCAGTCTGGTCAGCCTGGCCCGGCCGGATCGTCCGGCCAGGCGATAACGTCGCGTGCCCCGCGGGATTCGCGGGATATGGACGTTTCACGGCCGAGGGCTACGGAAAGACGTCTTCCATAGCGTCGAACCTGGTTTTGATGTCGATAAGCTGGCCGCCGGTCCGGAGCGTGACCGGGTCGGCGTACGCCGGCAGGGGACGTGTTGCCTACTGGCGGGGAAGGTATGGCGCCTGTGATTCCTGCACCGTTCAGCCGTAGTGGCGTTTATGTGCGTTTTCCCGACGATTAGCCGCCAGGCGTTTCCAGTGTGTCCGTTCAGAAAGTAACTGCGCCTGTCTGCGTCGAGAAGAATCCATGCACAATTCCGAAGATCTAAAACCGGTCGTTGAACAGATCCTTATACCACCTGCTTGCGAAGAACGGTGTCAGCCATATGTGCTGCTTACGGTATTCTTATCCAAGGCGCCCGGTCTTCCCCGGGGCGCCCCCAACCTGCTTATCGAGTTACCCAATCAGACCATACAGTGTGAAGCTACCGGTGCATGTACCGGGTTGTAGTTCCGCAATATTAAGGCGCGGCCGTTCGTGCCATGGCGCTTGACTCGCAATGGTTGCGCGTGCCGCGTCCGTGATTTACCCGCGGTCTTTCAGACGATTGCATCCCGGGTCTCGGGCACCGACGTGCGAGGTTCGCTGTTCCCTTCGCGCCGTTCGCGTCCGGCGGTTTTTCTGCCGAATCGATCCGGGAGGAAGAGAATGATCGTCCCCAGCATGAGTAGTGCCGTACCGATCCAGACCCAGTTAACCAATGGATTAATGTAGACCTTAAATGTAGCTACGTCAAGCGTTTCGTTCAGTTCAGCCAGGACCACGTAGAGGTCTTCATTCAACGTCGACCAGATGGAAACTTCCGAAGTCACCTGGTCCTGTATGGGGTAGAGTCGCTTCTCCGGGGCCATCATGACGACGGGCTCCCCGTCCACGGAAAGGCGGAGCAGGCCGGCGTAGGACACGTACTCGCCCATGTTGGTTTCGGTGAGAGAATCGAAGTCCAGCGTGTAGTTTTTGATCTGGAAGGATTCGCCCTCCCGGACCGCGAAGTTCTCTTCCCGGTTGAAGGCGGACCCGGTGAAGCCCACGAACAGGAGCACGATGGCGATATGCACGATGTAACCGCCGTACCGGCGCTTGTATCCCATGACCAGCCGGTAGAAAGCCGCCGGGTAGGACTCGTCGTTCGTCGAACGGCGGGCGCGGACCCCGCGGTAGAACTCGAGTCCGATGGCTCCGGCCACGAAGGCGCACATGCTGAAGGAGAGCAGGGCATAGACATGCCGGATGCCCAGGACGAACAGGATGACGCCCACGGCGAGAAAGCAGGCCGCGGGCACGGTGAAGTGCCGCTTGAGACTCTGTACGGACGTCTTGCGCCAGGCGAAGAGGGGGCCCGCTCCCGTCAGGAAGAGCAGGAAGATGCCCAGCGGCACGTTGATCTCGTTGAAATAAGGCGCGCTTACCGTGATCTTCTCACCGCTGACCGCTTCGGAAAGCACGGGGAATATG
>JAJECR010000177.1 GCA_022821935.1 Candidatus Latescibacterota bacterium | reverse complement strand
GCAGCACGCCGCCGTGCACGGACACGGTCATCGCATCGGGCATCGCACGGGTCCACGTCGCCATGGCCGATCCGGACCGGCGCGTATCCGGCAAAGGGATCGAACGACTGCGCGCGGAGGGCATAACCGTGGAAACGGGGCTCCTCGAATCGGAAGCTCGTGAACTGAACGCGGCCTATATCCACCACCGGGAAACCGGCCGGCCTTTCGTGCTGCTCAAGCTGGCCCAGACGCTGGATGGCCGCATTGCCACGCGGAACGGCCATTCACAGTGGATCACCGGGGAGGCCGCGAGGAAACGGGTACACCTGATGCGCAGCCGGGCAGACGCCGTGCTCGTGGGCATCGACACCGTGCTGGCGGACGACCCCCGGCTCACGGTCCGCCACGTGGACGGCCGACAGCCCCGCCGCATCGTGCTCGACAGCCGCGCCCGCATCCCGTTGGAGGCCCGGGTATTGAACGGCGAAGCGCCGGCGACCATCTGTGTTACGGAAGCGGCGCCGGCAGGCCGGATCGATGGACTGAAACAGGCGGGCGCCGAGGTACTCGTTCTGCCTGGCGGAGAGGGATCCGTCCCGGTGGAACCGCTCAAATCGGCCCTTGGCAAGGCCGGGATCGTGACCCTCATGGTGGAAGGCGGAAGCCGTGTGGCCGCTTCCTTCCTGCGGGAAAGGGCCGTCGACCGGATCGCATGTTTCGTCGCGCCGCGCATCCTGGGCGAGGGGATTCCATCTATCGTCGGCCTGGAACTGGACGACCTTTCGCGGGCCATAGATCTGCGGGATACGAGCGTAGAGCGACTGGGCGACGATTTCCTCGTCACGGGAACGCCCACGTACGCCTGACGAGTTCACGGGCGTGCCTCTCGACGCGGAAGAGGTTACGAGGAGCAGGAATGCCCGGGTACGCCTGACGAGTTCACGGGCGCGCAGCCCGAAGCGGAGCAGGATACGTGGAGCAGGATACGTGGAGCAGGATACATAGAATAGGAACGCGGAGAAAAACGCATGTTTACGGGTATCGTTGAAACCACGGGTTCCATACAGGCAGTCGACGGAGAGCGGGGCGGCCTGAAGCTGACCGTGGAAGCACCGACCATGGCGGCGGACTTCGAGCAGGGCGACAGTATCGCCGTGAACGGCGTCTGCCTGACCGTGGTGGATCACGGGGATGAGGCCTTTGACGTGGAGATCGTACCCGAGACAGTCTCCCGGACGACCTTCGGGGATCTGCAGGTCGGGCACCGGGTCAACCTGGAGCGGCCGCTGCGCCTGTCGGACCGCATAGACGGCCACCTGGTCCAGGGACACGTGGACGGCGTGGGGCGCATCGCGGCGCGGGAAGAACGAGGTAACAGCCAGTGGTACGAGGTGGAAATCCCGGTCGATCTGACCCCCTTTGTTATCGAGAAAGGGTCCATCGCACTGGATGGAATTAGCTTGACAATCGCCGGTCTGGCGGGTAATTTGGCAGCCGTATCGATCATACCGCATACCGCATCGATTACGACGTTCGGGAGCAGGCAGATCGGTGACAGGGTAAACATAGAAGTGGACATGATCGGCCGGTACGTCGCGTCCCTTTTGCATGCCGGCCGGAACACTAATCCCGGCGGTGAACCGGATGCTTCACCCATCACCGAAGCCTGGTTGAAGGAGAGGATGTAGGTCGGCGATACCCGGCGGCGGTTCGAAATGCAGACCGGGACGCACGCCGAACGGGTAACCGAAAACAAGATTGAACTCCATGTCGTCCCCCTTTAGTACCATCCCGGAAGCGATCGAAGAGATCAAGGCCGGGCGCATACTGATCGTCATCGACGACGAAGACCGCGAAAATGAAGGCGATTTTATTATGGCCGCCGAAAGGACTACTCCGGCGGCCATTAACTTCATGGCCCGGTACGGTCGTGGACTGATCTGCCTTCCGACCACGCGCGAGCGCCTGGAAGAGCTTAAGGTGCCCGCCATGGTCGGCGAAGAGGTCAACACGGCCCTGCTGGGCACGCGCTTCACCGTATCGGTCGACGCCGTCAACGGTACGACGTCGGGCATATCCGCGGCGGACCGCGCCGAGACGGTCCAGGTGTTCGTCCGTCCGGGCAGCAGGCCGGATGACCTGGCGCGGCCGGGCCATATCTTTCCCCTGCAGGCCTTCGAAGGCGGCGTGCTGCGGCGGGCCGGGCATACGGAGGCCACCGTCGACCTGATGAAGCTGGCCGGGCTGTATCCCGCCGGCGTGCTCTGCGAGATCATGGACGACGACGGCTCCATGGCCCGTCTGCCCCGGCTGGTGGAGATCGCGAACGACCATGAACTGAAGATCATTACCATCAAGGACCTGATCGAATACCGCCGGTGCAGCGAAAAACTCGTCAAGCGGGTGGTCACGACGACCATGCCTAGCAAGTACGGGGATTTCGAGTCGCATCTGTATGAAGACGAACTGACCGGCGAACACCACGTCGCCCTGGTCAGGGGCAGCGTCGACGGCGAGCAGAACGTGCTCGTCCGCGTGCACTCCCAGTGTCTTACGGGAGACGTGTTCGGGTCCATGCGTTGCGACTGCGGCGACCAGCTGCAGCAGGCGCTGAAACGCATCGCCGCCGAGGGACGCGGCGTTATGCTGTACATGCGTCAGGAGGGACGTGGCATTGGGCTGGCCAACAAACTCAGGGCTTATGCCCTCCAGGACCAGGGCCATGACACCGTGGAAGCGAATCAGGCGCTGGGCCTGCCCGTGGACGCGCGCGACTACGGCATCGGAGCGCAGATCCTGGCGGACCTGGGCCTGACCACTATACGGATAATGACAAACAACCCGGCCAAGCGATACGGGATCGAGGGGTACGGACTCCAGGTCACCAAACGTGTCCCGCTGCAGGTTTCGCCTAACCGGCACAACGTGGGTTATCTCAAGACCAAGCGCGGCAAACTCGGCCACCTGCTGGAATTCGACGAGCCACCCGACGATGTCGGGTTCGACAGCCTGTTGTGATTGCGGGCGATCCGGCCACGAAGCGTCTATGATAGCGACCGGCATGGAGCGGGAACGTGACGAGAACCATTGAGGGTAGCCTGGATAACGGCGCGAACGACCGGTACGGTATCGTGGCGAGCCGATTCAACGGCTTCATTACGGATTCCCTGCTCAAAGGCGCGCTGGACGGGCTCCTCCACCATGGTGTGGATGAAGACCGTATCGACGTGGCCTGGGTACCCGGTGCCTTCGAGATCCCGCTGGCGGCCCGGAAGATGGCGGCAAGCGAAAGCTACGATGCCGTGATCTGCCTGGGTTGCGTAATCCGCGGCGAGACGTCCCATTTCGACTACGTGGCCGGGGAAGCGGCGAAGGGTATTGCCGAAGCCGTCAGGGACACCGGGGTGCCGGTGATCTTCGGCGTGCTGACCACGGAAAACCTCGAACAGGCAGCCGAACGCGCGGGTCCGATGGAGGACAACCGGGGTCGGGAAGCCGCCCTGGCCGCACTGAGAATGGCGGACTTGATGCGCAGGTTGAACGGACCGGGTGGGCAGGACGGTCCAGGCGGCCCAGGGGATTCGGCGTGAATGCGCGCGCGGCGGAACGGCGCCTTGGCCGTGAACTGGCCCTGCAGTCGCTGTATCTCGCCGAACAGACCGGGGACGATCCCGGCAAGGCCCTTCCCAGACTGCCGGGATGGTCCCTGGCACCGCGAAACACCCGCCGTTTCGCCGAGACATTGATCAACCGGCTCCGGCAGCACGACGAGACCGTGAACCGGCACATCACCGCGGTGGTGCGGCACTGGGACCGGGAACGCGTGGCGCGTATCGACGATTGCATCCTCCGGCTGGGCGCCTGCGAACTGATTGCCTTTCTCGATATTCCGACGGCGGTATCCATCAACGAAGCGATCGAACTGGCCAAGAAGTACAGCACGGAACAGTCCGGGGGGTTTGTCAACGGCGTCCTGGACGCGGTGGCCGCGAGACACCTCACGACCGAACAATCCTGACCCAGCCTGCCGGCATACCAGCGCATACACAGGAATGAACCCTCAACGTGCGATACGGCATTCTGTCCGACATACATGGAAACCTGGAAGCGCTGGATGCCGTGCTCGAAGCCCTGGCGGATGAGCGTATAGACCGGTACCTGTGCCTGGGTGACATGGTCGGGTACGGCGCGAGCCCCAATGCGTGTCTCGACCGCGTGATCGGGCTGACGACGGACGTGATTGCCGGCAATCACGACCATGCGGCGATCGGGAAGCTGGATATCGCCTCGTTCAACCAATTCGCGGCGGAAGCGGCGCGCTGGACGATGCGGCAACTTACGCCAGAGGGCCGCCGTTACCTGGCCGAGTTGCCTTATACCCGGCGATTAGGCGATCTTTACGCCGTCCACGCGAGTCCGGCCAACCCAGAGGACTGGACCTACCTGACTTCGCTCTGGCTCGCGGACGAAGCATTCGATGCGATGCCCCGCGGTTTCGCGCTTTGCGTATTGGGCCATACGCACGTGCCGGGGATATTCGAAAAGCGGACTACGCAGGACCGAAGCAGACAGGTCCCGGCGGCGACGCTCGGGCTGGAATCGGAATGTAGATACATCGTGAACGTCGGCAGTGTAGGCCAGCCGCGGGACGGAGATCCCAGGGCGGCTTACTGCGTGTTCGACACCGGGGAGAGACGGCTCGAAATAACGCGGGTTTCCTACGACGTGGAGACGGCGCAACACAAGATCCGCGCCGCCGGTCTGCCGGATGTGCTCGCCGAGCGCCTCGCGTACGGAAAATAAACACGGTTCCGTCGCCTGACGAAACCGTATCGTCCCTTTGATCAGGAAACCCAGGGGAATATC
>JAJECR010000361.1 GCA_022821935.1 Candidatus Latescibacterota bacterium | reverse complement strand
CCCGTAAAGTAGGTCGCATTGAGTCTAAGCCGGTTTTCGAACAGATCCGACCGCACGCCCACTTCGTAATTGGTCAGAACCTCCCCGTCGTATGACGCGAGGCCGTTGTTCGGCAAGGTGGAGTCAAAGCGCGAGTTGACTCCGCCTGCATTGAATCCCTGAGCCCCGGTGACATACGCCATGATGCTGTCGGTGAACTGGTATTGCAACGCGATCCTGGGCGTAAAGGCGTCAAATTCTGCGTTGAAAATGAAGGGAACGCCTTGAGGGTCCAGGCGAGGTACCCGCCCAAACAACTTGGTCCCGGCTTGCGGCGGTCGTACGCCTTCGCTGTTGACGTAGACTTCGGAATAAAAGCTCTCATTGGAAAATCGACCGCCGACCGTGAGAGAGAGTTGTTCGGTGAGATCGTAAACCACTTCCGCGAAGACGGCCGTATCCTCTCTGCTTTCATATTGTTCCTGGTGGCGGTATCGGGGCGCATGCCGAATCGGTCCCATGTTCGCGCTGCCAGGCATCTCCCAGTTCTCCCAAATCTGATCCTTGTTGAAAGTCGACGAATCCAGATAGTAAACCCCGAGTACCCACGTGAGCCGATCACCACCTCCGAGCAACTGAAACTCTTGAGAAGTTTGCTCCTGTTCCCGGTATTCCCACCAATCGAAAAACACCAGTTCGGTCGCATCCATGTCGAAAAATACGCCCCAGTCCTGTTCGCGCACCGCTGAAATCGAACGGAAAGTGATGTCGTCCGTGAGGTCCCAGGTCAGATTGGCCGTGTAGGTTGTATCGGTGGTGTCATAGCCATCACCTTGATAGGTTGCCGTATTGACGTATTCCCCGCGTCTTCCGCAGGCGTAGAGTTCGTCGGTGAATGGGATGCCAGTCATGTTGTAACACTCTGGCCCGTTTCCGCAACGATTCCAGGGAGCCATCCCCCACGGTACCGGGAAGTTTTCCACAACATCGAACAGGACGTTGGCCTGCATGCTCGAATCGTGATTGTTGTAGGTTGCCGTGAACAATCCGGTGAACGAGTCGCTGGGCTGCCACTGCAGCATGCCCCTGAGAACCGTGTTGTCGATCTCGCCGTAGGCTTCATCGACGCTTGTGCTTTCGACGTATCCATCCCGATTCAGGCTCGCTGCGGTAACCTTGGTCAGAACCGTATCGCTCAACGGAATATCCACGTTGGCGACGATGTCGGCTCGATTGTATTGGCCGAAGGTCGTCTTGATTCTTGCGCCAAACTCTTCCAGCGGCTTCTGCGTCACATACTGAACGGCCCCGCTGATGGCGTTCTTGCCGAAGTAGGTACCCTGCGGACCACGCATGACTTCGACACGCTCGAGTTCAACCACGTTTTACAAGGCGTTCGCGCTCCCGGTCTGCACCACATCGTCGATGTACCGGGCCACGTCCTCGACGCCGCGGATCGTAAAGATACCCGACGTTCCCCCTGTAATTCCGCCGCCGCGGATGTCCACGTTGGGCAGGAACAGCTGCAGGTCCTTGATGTTCTCGATGCTTCGAATCTCGAGGTCTTCTGCACTGAGCGCCGTGATGGCGACCGGCACTTCCTGAAGATTCTCCTCGCGGCGCCTCGCGGTCACCACAACTTCCTCGAGCATGTCCATGCCCTGGGCTCGCGTGTCGATGGGTATGATCGTGAATATCAGGCCCATCGCCAGACCGAATGTAACCGTGCCGATCCGGTCAAAGTAACCTCTGATCATTATTGTGTTCTCCCTGGGAATCTATACCGCGAATGCCAGCAAATACTACAGCAAGTTAATTTTCCAACACAATCCGTTGCGGGTATACAACGATGCGTTGCGGGTATACAAAGATCTCTACGTACACGGGACGGGCAGAGCGTTTCCCCCGAGTCAGGTCTCTGCCGCTGCATAGGCTTGACTGCGCAGGCCGGTTACGACCGACCGCCCGTACGTGGACGCGGAACACTACTGGGCGCGCATGCAGTCGGGCAGATTTCCTTCGCTTCCGATGGTCCCGTAGTCCCAGTGCTCGGTGATCACGCCGTCCGTTACCCGGAACATGTCGAACCAGGTGGTCGTGTAGGTCTCCCCCTCACTGCGCGGATCGTTGCATTCACGCACAAACGACAGGGTGACCAGATCACCCTCGGCCGTGAGTGACACCAACCCTGGAATATCGTCCGGCACCGGCTGCTGCTCCATCGAGCCGAAGAACGCGACGAAGGGCGCGCGTCCGGTGGGAATATTCGGATTGTGCTGAATGTAGTCTTCATGCATGAACTGCTGCGCCATTTCCATGTTGCGCCCGATCAGCGCGTAGCGCCAGAAATCGTAGACAACCTGCTTGTTGGCCGCGAGTTGCGGATCGTCGCTGGCAAGCAACGCCTGCTGATCCGGATGGGCCTCCACGCGCACCTGCGCGACGGAAGGCAGGGAAACCAGGGCGGCGATCAAGACCAAGTACGCTGACTTCACGTTTTTTCTCCTTTTCGCTTGTACGTGCGCGCCGACAGCCGGCCGGCACGCCGCGATTGCATGATAGTCTGAAATCCCGCGACAACGCCATAGCGCCTGTCCATCGCTATATCGACTCTATCGACGACGATATGGCAATTGCGTTAGTTTACGGACAGGAATCGGTGACTTCGGGAGCCTGCGCCGCAGGAATTCGCGATGACGAAAAATTCGATATCTCCCTGGATGCGCGGTTTTGGGAGAAAACGGGTGGGCAAGGTGCTTGCGACCGTGCTCGCGGGATGTTTCCTCGCCAGCCTCGCGGCACCCGCCACGGCACAATGGCCGCCTCACCCCACCCCCGATGCGCCGCGAACAGCCGACGGCAAGGTAGACATGGACGGCCCCGTAGTCCGGCTGTCCAACGGCAAGCCGGACTTCTCGGGCGTATGGAATTTTGTACGTCACGGCCAGCGCGGCGATCAGGGCCGGCCGATCGGCGAACCGGTGCAGCCGCCGCCGGGCGTGCCTCCGTATGCGACGTTCTGGGAGCTGGGATTCGGATTCGAAGACAGCCTGCCCTATCAACCCTGGGCGAGGGAACTGAAGGCACAGCGCATGGCCGACGAATCGAAGGATCACCCGGATGCCCATTGCCTCCCCCTCGGCAACGTGCAGTTTCATACGCACTTGCAACCCCGGCAGATCGTGCACCATCCCGACGTGATC
>JAJECR010000305.1 GCA_022821935.1 Candidatus Latescibacterota bacterium | reverse complement strand
CTGATTTTCGACGAGATCATCACCGGATTCAGGATCGCCTTCGGCGGCGCGCAGGAACGATACGGCATCTCGGCCGACATGACCTGCCTGGGCAAGATCATCGGCGGGGGTCTTCCCGTGGGCGCCTATGGCGGGCGGCGGGAAATCATGGAAACCGTGGCGCCCGTCGGTGCGGTTTACCAGGCCGGCACGCTTTCGGGCAACCCGCTGGCCATGACCGCGGGGTATGAAACGGTGCGGCAACTTCAGGGGCCCGGAGTCTACGAGCGGCTTGAAGCCCTGGCCTCCCGGCTCGGTGACGGTCTCCGCGCCGCGGCGGAAACGGCACGCGTGCCGGCCTATCTGACGCGGGTCGGTTCCATGATGTGTACCTTCTTCACCGATCAGCCTGTCGCCGATTTCGAGTCCGCTTCCACTTCGGACGCGGACACGTACGGGCGATACTTCTGGAACATGCTGGACCGGGGCGTCTACCTGGCGCCTTCGCGCCTGGAAACAGGTTTCGTGTCCCTGGCCCACACCGAAGACGACATCGACCGGACCCTCGAAGCGGCCCGGGAGAGCATAAGGCTTTTGCAAGTATAAACTGCATATATTCAGTGTGTTAAGCTCACTTGCGAAGGAAAATCGGAAACTGCATTCCTGTCCTTCCAGGAAAGGAGCCCAAAGTGATTCGCCCTTATAGTCGCGCGTTCGCCATGATTATGGCTTCGATGTACTTCATGGTCCTGGCGGGTTGCGGCGGCGGGGACAGCGGTCCGACGAGCCCCACGCCGTCCACACCGACACCGACACCACCACCGCCACCAGCCCGGGTGGCGACGAGCATTGCCGTCACGCCTTCTTCGCACACCCTGGCAACGATCGGCGCGACGGTGCAACTAACCGCAACGGTCAGGGACCAGAACAACAACCCGATGTCCGGGCAAACGGTTAACTGGACGAGCAGCAACACCACCGTGGCGACCGTCGGCGGCAGCGGCCTGGTGACGGCGGTGAGCAACGGAACCGCGCAGATCACAGCGCGTTCCGGAAACGCGTCGGGTACCGCGAACATCACGGTGGCCGAACCCGTGCCGACCCGGATCACGATCGCGCCCTCGTCACATACGCTGGAGGCGATTGGGGCGACCGTTCAGCTTAGCGCAACGGTGCGGGATCAGCGGAACAACGTCATGTCCGGGCAGACCATTACCTGGTCGAGCGGCGACGAAGCCGTGGCGACCGTGAGCGGGACGGGCCTCGTGACAGCGGTGGGCAACGGCATGACTGAAATCACGGCCAAGTCAGGCAGCCTGTCTTCCAGTGCGGACATTACCGTTGCGAATCCGGTGCCGACAACTGTCACGATCGAGCCGCCGACGCACACGCTCGAAGCGATCGGTGATACACTGCAGCTTGCGGCCGTCGTACTGGACCAGTACGAGAATGCGATGGCGGACGCGGCCGTGACCTGGTCGAGCGGCGACGAAGCCGTGGCGACGGTGGACGAGAACGGCCTGGTGACCGCGGTGGATAATGGTATGGCGGAGATCACGGCCCAGGCCGGAGACGCCATGGGAAGTGCGGCGATCACCGTCGCCCAGGCTCCGGCCAGCGTAAGCATAGCGGTTGAATCCGGGGCCACCACCCTGACCGTCATCGGACAGACCTTGCAACTAACGGTCTCCGTCAGTGATGCGAACGACAATCCCATTGCCGAATCGGACGTCACGTGGACGAGCAGTGACGAAGCGGTGGTAACCGTGGATCAGGATGGGCTGGTAACGGCGGTGGGCAACGGCATGGCCGACGTTGTGGCTATGGTAGGCGATGCGTCCCATATGGTGAGCATTACGGTAATGGAGACCTCGGTACCCGTGCCGACAACCGTCATGATAGACCCGGAGTCGCACACGCTCGAAGCGATCGGCGAAACCGTGCAGCTTGCGGCGGTCGTACTGGATCAGGACGAGAACGTGATGGCTGACGTGGCCGTTACCTGGTCGAGCGGCGACGAGGCCGTGGCGACCGTGGACGCGGACGGCCTGGTGACCGCGGTGGGCAACGGCATGGTGAATATCACGGCCGTCGGCGGAACTGCCATGGGAAGCGCGACGATCACCGTCGCCCAGGTCCCGGTCAGCATCACTGTAGAAGTTGCAGCCGGCGCCGCCATCACCCTGACCGCCATTGGAGAGACCTTGCAACTCATGGTTTCCGCCAGCGATGCGAATGACGCGCCAATTTCGGAACCAGCCGTCACGTGGACGAGCAGTGACGAAGCCGTGGTTACCGTGGACGGGGATGGACTGGTAACGGCGGTGGGCAACGGCATGGCCGACGTTGTGGCTACAGCGGGCGACGTGTCGGACATGGTGGGCGTTACGGTGATGGCTATGGAGGATGAAGGCGACACGCGAGAATATGTAGCGTGGGAAGGGGTGAGTGTTAATGATAGCGGGAATTTGATATTCAGTGTAAGTGGAATTGGTATTGAAGTAACTGGCTGTTTCACTGAGGTTCCTATAATCAAAAGTGGCATCGCCGGACCCCTCCCCCCCGAGGGAATTAAAGACTGGACGAATACTTTTACTGGAGACACCCTTACCATCCACTATTCCGTATGGCAGCGAAGCGACGATATGGGCGGTACGTGGCACGACGTCGAAGATACCAGGGTAATGTATAACGCTTGCGCATATGATGGTCCCGAAGACCCCGGTGAGTATAGACTGGTCGGTGAAATTACGCTCAACGGAGATACGGAGCTGCGCCGAAGTGAGAATACGTTTATCGTTCCATAATCGTCTCAGGATCGGGTAACGTTCGTTTCGCATAGCAACAGTCTCCAAATGCAACCTTAGAGGGGATCGACGGGTCAAATCCATAGATCCCCTTTTCATACCACCGGGTATGTGACTCCCCCGGACCGTGACAACTGTATACAACCGCAGTGTACATCCATGAGACACGGGAGTTGATGCGGCCATGCTGAAGAACCACCTCGTCATCGCCCTTCGGCACCTCTTCGGCAACAAGGGCTACTTCTTCATAAACACGCTGGGCCTGTCGACCGGCATCGCCTGCAGCCTACTCGTCTTCCTCTTCGTGCGACAGGAGTGGACCTTCGACGCCTTTCACGAGAAAGCGGATCGGATTTACCGGGTCAACAAAGGCGGAACCGGTTACGACGGTGAACCGTCTATCAGTGCGATAACTCCCCTGCCACTTGCCGCTGCCTTAAAAGAGCAGTATCCCGGCGTCGAACAGGCCGTGCGAATTCGTAGATTCAGAGGAGCGGAAGTCCGCACCGGTAATGATGTGTATCGGGAAGATCGCGTTCTGTATTGCGATCCATCGATTTTCAGCGTGTTCTCCTTCCCAATGATCGAAGGTGATCCCGAAACGGTCCTGAACGAAACAAACTCGGTGGTGATCAGCCGGTTCGCTGCAGAAAAGTATTTTGGAACTGAAAGCCCCCTGGGCAGACAACTCACGATACGTGGTGAACCATTCTTAGTGACCGGAGTAGCAGAGAACACTCCGGTCAATTCCAGCATACAGTTCGATTTCCTCATTCCCTTCGAAGGGATGTTTGCCGTTGACAACTGGGTGAATCAGGCGATCGGCAACTGGAATTACAGCGTTACAGCAACATTTGTCGAACTGTCGGATCCTGATATTGCGAATATGCTCGAAGACCAACTGCCGGGTTTTGTCGAGACCCATTTTTCTCCGATGGGATCGCCTTACCTGGTGCTGCAGCCCTTGACGGACATGTATCTTGATCAGGAAGTAGGGTTCGGAGGGGGGCCAACTAGCGATCCCAACAGGTCTTACATACTGATTTGCACCGCGCTGCTCATCCTCTTCGTAGCCAGCGTAAATTTCATGAACCTGGCCTTCTGCCGATCGTCGTCGCGTGCCAAGGAGGTAGGACTTCGGAAGGTTTTCGGCGCACAGAAATCCCAGATCATGAGGCAGTACCTGGGTGAGACCACGGTGCTGAGCTGCTTCGCCCTTGTTTCAGGCGTTATCCTGGCCCACCTGTTTCTTCCTGTTTTCAACACGCTGGCAGGAAGTACATACAACCTCGATTATCTTACCAACGGTTCTACGCTCGCCGCACTACTGGTTTTGACCGGCCTGGTTGCCCTGGCGTCCGGTAGCTATCCCGCCCTGATCCTTTCCCGGTTCAATCCCGTTGCCGTGTTCAGACATCAGGTACAGATCGGTAGGCCTAACCTGGTTAACCGCGCCTTGATGGTCGTCCAGTTCGGCCTGTCCGCATTGCTCGTTGTTTCCATACTCGTCATGACCCGCCAGTTGGACTTCGTCCTGACCGATGATCTGGGATTCAACGAAGAAAACGTCGTCGTCATCCCCGCGGGGCCTAATACGAGTTCCGTGGACGTTTATAGATCCAGAATTCAATCATACGAGAACGTAATCCAGGTGTCGGGAGCTTCCAACACCTTCGGACGGGGCCTGGGTCAGTCCGCATATACAGATAAGGACGGGAACAAACTCGAAGCGTATACGTTCACTGTGGACT
>JAJECR010000225.1 GCA_022821935.1 Candidatus Latescibacterota bacterium | reverse complement strand
CTAAGGTACTCGGGACAGGGCTACGACATTCCGATCGATCTGCCCGGAGGTCCCGTTGACCTTACTTCCCTCGAATCCGCCTTTCATGTCGAACACGAGCGGCAGTACGGCTTCGCGCGCCGGGATCAGCAGGTACAACTGGTGAACATATGGGTTTCCGCGGAGTTGCCAATCTCGAACGACCCTCGTAGCCCCTCGGAACGGATCGAAGCGAAGCGGCCCGCGCCGCGTACCACCCGCCCGGTCTACCTGTCCGGCACCTGGCACGACACGGCTGTTTACGATCGTTCCAGCCTGCGTCCCGGACAGCGGATCGAAGGACCGGCCATCATAGAACAACTCGATTCGACGACGTTGATCTGGCCCGGCGAGCACGCGCGCATAGATGCCTGGGATCAAATCGCTATCGCGGGTGTGGAGACGCCATGAAAACCGACCCCATCACCCTGGAGCTGATGCGCAACCGGTGGACGGGCATCGCGGAAGAAATGTGCGCCGCCCTGATTCGCACCAGTTACTCCACCAACATCAAGGACCGCCGGGACTGCTCCGCGGCCATTGTGCAGCCCACGGGGGAGATCCTCGCGCAGGCGGAATCCGGCGTCCCCCTTCACCTGGGCGTGATGCCCGGCGTGGTGAAGTCCATCCTGGAAGCCTATCCCGTGTCGGTCATGAAGCCCGGAGACGTCTTCATTACGAACCTGCCGTATCCGGAAGGACCGGGGCATCTGCCGGACGTCTCCCTGGTATCCGCCATATTTTACGAGGGACGGCCCATCGCGCTTGCGGCATCCACCGCCCATCACGTGGACATGGGCGGGTTCGCGCCGGGCAGCATGCCCTTCGGGGTGACTGAGATTTACCAGGAAGGGCTGCAGATCCCCCCGCTTCCCATTTTCAAGGGGGGACAGCTCGACGAAGAGCTCTACAAACTGATCAACCAGAACGTGCGTACGCAGTACGAAGTGCGTGGCGACCTGATGGCCCAGTTCGCCTGCGCCCAGATCGGCCAGCAGCGGGTAAGCGAACTCATGTCCCGGGAGTGCCCGGATGAAGTCATTCGCTACATGGACGAGATCCAGGACTACGCGGAACGCAGGATGCGTGCGGGGATAGGGACCCTGCCGGACGGCGAGTATACCTTCGAGGACTACCTGGACGACGACGGCGTTACCGATGAGCCGGTTAAAATCAAGGTCACCCTGACCATCACGGGCGACGAGTTGCGCGCGGATTTCTCAGGGTGCAGCGACCAGGTCCTGGGCCCTCTTAACGCACGGCTGCCGGCTGCCCATTCCTGTATCAGCTACGTCTGCAAGGCGGTGATCGATCCCGATCTGCCCGCCTGCGCCGGTGCGTACAGGCCGCTGGATATCTTCGCCCCCGAGGGTTCCATCCTCCAGGCCACCTACCCCGCGGCCATCGGCAATGCCAATATCCTGACGGACCAGCGCGTCGTTGACGTGCTGATGGGCGCACTGTACCAGGCAGCGCCGGACCGGGTGTGCGCGGCCTGCAGCGGCGAGATGAATCTGGTCAATATCGGTGGGATCGATCCGGCTTCCGGGGACTACTACAACTACGTGGAAACCTATGCGGGCGGCCAGGGCGCCATGTTCGACCTCGACGGGGAAGACGGCGTGCATACCCACCTCACCAACACGCGGAACGCGCCGGTCGAAATCATGGAACGCACCTATCCGTTGCGGGTCGAACGTTACGGATTGATCCCGGACACGGAGGGCCCCGGACGCCAGCGCGGCGGCTGCGGAATGATGCGGGAACTGAAGTGCCTTGGCGAGCGCACCATCATCACGCTGGGCTCGGACCGGCGGAAATTCACGCCCTGGGGCCTCGAAGGCGGCGGGAACGCGACGGGCGCGCACTGTTACGTAATCGATACAAAAGGGCGTGTAAGGGAAATACCTACCAAGACCCATACCGAACTATACGAAAACGACGTCCTGCGGATCGAGACGCCTGGCGGCGGCGGCTGGGGCGACCCGGCGGAGCGGGACCGCACAAAGGTACAGGAGGACGTCAGGAACGAACTCGTAAGCCCGGAAAGGTCGCGCGAACAGTACGGTTGCGTGCCGGCAAGTGCGCGCGATCACTCAGGCGTCAGTAGATGCCCGGTATCAGGGCCCGGCGATTTGCCGGATAATCGCTGAAGGTTTCCCGATACCATCGGTGGTTGCTCCGCGCCCTCGGGGCGAGATTGGCGACTGTGAATAGCATGAATGCAAGGCCGCATGACGACCAGGTGGCGACCGCCCAGCCAATCCATTCGAGGATTTCCCCCAGGTAGTTCGGACACGAGACGAAGCGGAACCCGCCGCCCTGCGGTATCGCATAGCCTGTCTCGCCGGGTCGACGCAGGCGCATGAGGATGTTGTCGGAGTGGAGGTTGAGCGCGAGCCCGGCGAGGAATATCCCGACGCCGATCAGGAAGCGGGGGTCGGCGAGCCATTCAGTGGCATAGTCGCCGAACTCCGATATGAAGCGAGCATTGATGTACGCGTTGATCACATTGAAGAGAAAGCCTGATCCGACCACCAGAAGGGGCGTATTTTGACCGCTTGACCGGACGCGAAACGGATGGATGAACGTCCGATTCAGATAGTGGCCCTGCCACATGACCAGGAACAGCAGCGGTGCGATCTGGAAAGCGCCCGTGCCGTTGAGATAGACGAGCAGGAAGAC
>JAJECR010000259.1 GCA_022821935.1 Candidatus Latescibacterota bacterium | reverse complement strand
GAACTGGAACATCCAGGGTGCTGTAGTGGACGGTTCACCGAGAAAGGCGGCATAAAAGTACGCACTGCCATATTTCATAACGCTGGTAACGCCTCCCGATACCAGCATGTCTTCTGCAGCTAATTGATAAGTTACATTTCTGACACCGTCTTCACTCAATAGCTCTCCAAGGAGCCCGTCGAGATTCACTCGCTGTGATTCAGAGAGCGTACCGAGTTTTACACCACCACGCGGAACCATGCCCTCAGGAAAGTTGGACCAGTTCGCGCGTTGTGCATTGTCCGTAAACCGATAGGTCGCCGCCTGTCTCTGGTTGTCGTCCAGTGCATCCAGAAACAGCCTGGCGGCCGCTACGATGGCCGCGGTCTTCCTGTCTGCCGCAGGCACGTCGTGATCGGGCCTGAGATTCATTTCTACTGATGTGGGAACCGCTCCGAAAAAGACCCGGGTTGCGATATCGGGGCGAAACAACAGGTAGGTGAAAACAGCGGCAACTAAAATCACCGCACCCAGAAGATAGATAAGTAAACGTTTCATGGATCCCGTCCCAGGGTAATCATCCGCTACCTTCGCCCGCCGCGGGCCGGACCGGTTCATCGACCGCCAGGCTCCTTTGACAATCGGCCTCAGGTCTATATATTTCCGATGGAATGGGGTGTCAAGAACGACGGCGACCCCTTCGCGCGACCGTAGGGTCCAATTGGCAGAATTTGACTGACAACGAATTCACGGCGCCGCCTAACAACCCCGGCCTCTTCCAGCCCATGTACATCTCCGAGATCTTCCACTCCATACAGGGCGAGGGCCTGCTGACCGGCATCCCTTCGGTCTTCGTAAGAACCTCCGGATGTAACCTGCGCTGCCGCTGGTGCGATACGCCGTACACGTCCTGGTCGCCGGAGGGCGATGAGCGCTCCGTGGACGCGATCATGGCGGAAATCGCCGGCTTTCCGTCCCGTCACGCCGTGATTACCGGCGGCGAACCGCTCCTCATGAAGGACCTGCCCGACCTGACGGAAACACTCGGCGCCGCGGGATATCACGTCACCATCGAAACCGCCGGCACCGTCTATGCCGAGCTTCGCTGCGACCTGGCCTCCCTCAGCCCCAAGCTGTCCAACTCCACGCCCTGGACCGAAGAAGACGGGAAGTACGCCCGGAACCACGAGCGGCTCCGGATCAACCTTCCGGTACTCGACAGATTCATGGCGGCATACCCTTACCAGCTCAAGTTCGTGGTCGACCGGCAGGAAGACCTGGACGAAGTCGAATCGCTCATCGCGGAACTGGGAGGCGTCGACCGCACCCGGGTGCTCCTCATGCCCCAGGGGTGTACCGCCGGGGAGTTGCGTAGCAGGAGCGCGTGGGTCGCCGAGGCCTGCAAGTCCCGCGGCTTCAGGTACTGCCCCCGGGTACATATCGATCTCTACGGGGACACCCGCGGGACCTGAAGTCAGGCCATTTCTTGCTTGTTTTTCAGTCCCTTACGACATATCTTGTGCGGTTGCGTAGAAGCCCGGTGGCCGGACGGTTCGGACCGGAAACGAGACCTGAGACCGGCCTTCGACCTTTGATGGTTAACTTCGGTTTGTAGAGGTCTATGAAGCGGCGGCATGATGCCGCCCTCATCATCCTGGAGCAGAAATGAACGACCATGGCAGGGACTGGGACCGGGGACTCGTCAGCTATCCCGACCCCAACGTGGAGACCATCGACCCCAGGTTCAGTGCCTACGCACTTCACACGGCTGCGATCGAGCGGCTGTTCACCGGGACGCGGTGGTCGGAAGGACCCGTGTGGATCGGCGACGCGCGGTGCCTGGTCTGGAGCGACATCCCCAATAACCGCATGCTGCGCTGGGCGGAAGAAACCGGTGAAGTGAGCGTATTCAGGCAGCCGTCCAACAACACGAACGGCAACACGCGGGACCGGGAAGGCCGGCTGGTGTCCTGCGAGCACGACTCCCGCCGGGTGACCCGGACGGAACATGACGGGACGGTCACCGTGCTGATCGACCGGTTCGACGGAAAGCGGCTCAACGCGCCCAACGACGTGGTGGTGCATTCCGACGGCTCGGTGTGGTTCACCGACCCGGGGTACGGCATCCTGATGAATTACGAAGGTCACAAGGCCGAATTCGAACAGCCAACCCGGGTGTATCGACTGGACCCGGTCACGGGCGACGCGTCCGTCATCGCCGATGACTTCCTGAGACCCAACGGGATCTGCTTCTCGCCCGACGAGTCACGTCTATACATTGTAGATACAGGCGCTTCCCACGACCCCGACGGTCCGGCCCATATCCGTGTGCTGGAAATCGAGGGGCGGCGGGCGGTTCGGTCGCGGGTCTTCGCCGACATGAAACCGGCCTCGTCCGACGGCGTCCGGACGGACGTGGACGGAAACCTCTGGGCTGCATCGGGTTGGGGCGGACCCGAAACGAACGGCGTGGTCTGTTTCTCCCCGGAAGGCGAAAGGCTGGGCATGATCCATCTGCCCGAGCCCTGCGCCAACCTGTGCTTCGGCGGCGTGAAGAAGAACCGCCTGTTCATGACCGCCAGCCAGTCCCTGTACGCCCTGTACGTCGAAGCCCAGGGGGTGCAGCGGCCGTGACCGGTCTACACGCTTCCGATAACGGATCCATGCTGATATTCGACTTCGACGGGGTCCTGCTGAACTCCGTGGTGGAGATGTCTATCACGGCCTACAATACGGTCACCGGGGGCCTGGCGACTTCGCCGGCCGATCTGCCGGGAAACGCGGCGGACCTCTTCGTGACGAACCGGTACCACGTCCAACCGGCCGGTGACGCGATCAACCTGATGACATGGTGCGTAGAGAACGCCGAACTGCCCGGCGACTTCAGACTGGAGCCGGCGGCCTACCTGGCGCTTCGAGACAGTTCGGACGTCCCGCTCAAGGAACGTACGGGCGATTTCTTCGCGGCGCGGAAGCGGTTCGTCGCCCATGACCCCGTCAAGTGGGCGTCGCTCAACACTGTGTACCAGCCGGTCTGGGACGAATTGAAAGGGCAGGACGCCGCGGGAGTCGTGATCCTGACCAACAAGAACCGGGAGGCCACCGTGACGCTCTGTCATCACTTCGGCCTGCCCGTCCTGGAAGAAAACGTGTACTCGGGTGATCACGGAACGACCAAGATCGAGAACCTGCTGGCGATCCAGGCGCGGTTCGGCCGAGAGCGATACGGATTCGTGGACGATTCCATCGGCAACCTGGAGGAACTCGACGCCCACTTCAATGCAGAAACACCGTGTCTTGAACTCATGCTGGCCGCGTGGGGGTATGTCGGACCGGAAGACCACGAGGCTGCCCGCCGCGCCGGCTACGCCATCCTCGAGCAAGCCGACCTTATCGCCCGTTTCAAGTCGAAGCAGGTCCTCGCATTGGACGGCTCATGAACGGGAATGCAGTGGATAACAGCCATAGTTCAGCCGAAGTCATCGACCGTTTCCAGGACTTGCGCGCCCTGGTCGTCGGGGACATCATGCTCGACGTATACGAGTTCTGCCGGACCGGGGACAGCAAGCCCATCGATTCGGAAAAGGCGGGCAAGCGGGCCTACAAGGCGCAGGAGACGATCAAGGTACTCGGCGGCGCGGGCAACGTGGCCGCCAACCTGGCCTCCCTGGACGTGGGCACCTCGCTTGTGGGCGTGACGGGCGATGACGAACATTACTTCAAAATCCGTGATCTCGCCGACGGGTTGTCCATACGCCACGGCCTGATCCGGGACGCGAACCGGCCCACCACGATCAAGGCCAGGCTGTACCTGGACGACAGCTACGTGCTGCGCCGCGATACCGAAAACAGTGAACGAGTGGATGACAGGATCTCCGCCGCACTGATGAAGGAGGTCGTGCGCGCATTGCCCGAAACCGACGTGGTTATTCTGAGCGATTATGACAAGGGCGTCTTTTCCAGGTCAATCGCCGAACAAATCATCCGCGACTGCCGCCTCCACGATGTCCCCGTCGTGGTCGATTTCAAGCCAGGCAACCGGACGTTCTTCGCCGGCGCGGACATCATCGCGCCGAATGCCGCCGAGGCCGCCGAACTTATCGGCGGTTTCTCGTTGGACCGTCTCGAGTCCGACTGCCGGCGCCTCCACGCCACGCTCGGCTGCCGCAATACGGTCGTCACACTCGGCGAGCACGGACTCTGCGGCGTGGGGCCGGGCGGATTCTTCCACGTTCCCGGGCATCGCGTCGAACCCGTGGACAAGGTCGGCTGCGGCGATACCGTGCGGGCGGGACTCGCCATTGGCGCGGCGCTGGGACTTCCCCTGCATGCGGCGGGAGAACTTGCCAACGACGCGGCGACGGTCATCGTGCAGAAACCGGCCACGTCCGTCCTGTCGCGGCAGGAACTTGGCGATTTCGTGTCCCGCAAGAATGAAAAGAAAGCGCATTCCGGGGCCGTGTATGCCGGTCGCGAAGGAGAACCCGACCGATGAGACCGCCGCGCCGTCCCATCGTTGATGAACGGAACCTGAGTGGATGACGCCGGTCTATCAGGCAGGGAACTTACAGGCTTAAGTGGACGTTTAAATGTGTACAATTAACAAAAACAGGTTAGTATCATCATGAAATACGCAGAATACAAGCGCATGTCCGGCAGGAGAGGAGTTATGGTCCGCCCCGGCGTTATGATCCGTCTCAGTCTGGCCGTCGCATTTGCCGCACTGGTTTTCACAGCCTGCGAGTCCGGACCCACCGTGGACGGTACGGATGCTGAAACTTTCGACGCATCCATCACCGAGATCAAGGCCGCGCTTTCCGAGGAAGACCAGGCAAAAGTCGACGAAGTGATGAAGGCGTTCGAATATCTCTACAGCGACAACGTCATCAGTTCGCTGAACGCGTCCGAGGCCATCCGGAACCGGATCAGAAGCCGGCTGGACGGCATGGACGCGCGGGACATCTTCACGGACTGGACCGACCGGGTGGACAAGGCGATCACGGCTCTCGAGGAGAAGAAGGAGAACACGGACTCCGCCATGAAGAACCTGCGGAGCGTGCGGGTCAGGGGAGCCGAGTACTACGTGCAGCGGGGCCGGTCGGTCGTGAAGCTGAACATCCACAATCGGACGGACCACACCATATCCAAGGTGTATTTCCGCGGCACCCTCTGGAGGCAGGAGCCCCGCAAGTGGCTTCTGGAGGATGATTTCAACTACAATATAAGGTACACGGAAGGCAGGGACCTGGGGCCGGGTGACCGGGCCGAGTGGAATTTCGCCCTGCTGTCGCCGGTCTGGAAGAGGGCCCCGGAAGACGTGGACAACCTGTCTCTGAGCGTGATCGTGACAAGGATCGACGGCGCGCCCGAGCAACCCATCTACGACGCGTACACGGATCGATTCACGACCAAGGACCGGAGACGGCTGCAGCGGCTGATTTCCCTCAAGGAGTCCATCGGGACGTTCGAGCCCGAGCCCGAGCCTGAACCAGAACACGAGCCTGAGCCTGCGGAGACGTCCCTCCGGAACTGACGCACCGGTCCGCCACCGGCCGTCTTTACCCCGTGCCGCCGGCTTCCTTCCCGCCACTTCCCGCGTCCGGTTCTATAAACATGTCCACCGTATCGGCGAAGATCAGGAACTGCGGATTGCTACGGTGGGTTTCCCGCAGGGCTTGCACCGTACGGCCTTCCTTCCCCTCTTCGTGAACGCTCCTGCAGTACGCCTCCATTAACGTAGATTCCAGCGGTTGCCGTGAGTCGTGGAAGCTGTCGGCGAAAAAGCCGAAAATCATGCCCACGATTCCGATGCCCACCATCATCATCAGGACGGTGGCCCCCTGTCCCAGGGGGGTGACCGGGTACTTGTCCCCGTACCCCACGGTCGTGGAGGTCACCACGGCCCACCAGATGCTGTCGCCGTACACATTGAACACGTCCGGCTGGGCGCGGCGTTCCACCTCGTAGATCACCGTCGAACTGATCATCAGGTACATGATGGTGATGAGGAAGATGGGAATGATTCGGACGCGATTGGTGTACATG
>JAJECR010000119.1 GCA_022821935.1 Candidatus Latescibacterota bacterium | reverse complement strand
ATGACCTTGTTCCGGCTTCGTTGTCCTCTGAGAATGTGGACGCTGGACCGGGGAATCCCCAGCCGGTCCGCCAGCAGTTTCACCACGGCATCGTTGGCCTTGCCATTTTCGGGCGCGGCCGTAATCCAGACTTTCAGGCCTTGTTCGTCACTCCACGACACCGTGTTGCGGCTGGATTTGGGATATACGCGGACGTAGAGCTGCACTTCAACTCCCCCCGCTGATCGCCGGCAGGAAGTGGATCTCGCTGTTTTCGTTCACCTTGTCGATCAGTATGCGTCGGGCATTGCGGCCGTCGATCATGACGGCGATGTTGGGTTTGATGCGCTGTGTCCCTTCCTCAAGCAGGCGCTTGCGGAAACCGGGACAGGCCGACTCAAGATTGGCGATGATCTGGCGCATGTCGGACCCTTCGACCTGGATGATCTCCCTGCCGCCGGTCAGGTCGCGCATGAGGGACGGGATGTAGATGGTGGCCATGTGGTCTATTGTCTGTAGATTTGTGCGCGTGGCTTGCCTGGTTCCCATGTTGCAGCGCAGGTAAACGGTCCGTCAATACCTCCAGCATAAAGCGAAAGGGCGGGAAGATGCTCCTCCCGCCCTCTGCGTGCTACCGATCAGCAACTCTTCCCATATAACGCGCTCCGCGTCTACCCGCCGTTTTCCGCCAGGGCCTGCTGGACCCGGGGCGGGGACATGGGCAGGTCGCGCAGCCGCACGCCCGTCGCGTCGTAGATGGCGTTGGCGAGGGCGGCCGGGGGCGGTACGATCGGCACTTCGCCGACGCCCCGCACACCGTAGGGATGGGATTCGTTGGGCACTTCCACGATGATGGTCTCGATCATGGGCAGGTCAAGGGTCGTGGGCATGCGGTAATCCAGGAAACTGGCATTGGTCATGGAACCGGCGTCGTTGTAGATGTACTCTTCGTTGAGTCCCCAGCCGATGCCCTGCACCACGCCGCCCTGCATCTGCCCTTCCACGTAGCTCGGGTGAATGGCCGTTCCGGCGTCCTGGACGGCGGTATACCGGAGTATGTCCACCTTGCCCGTGTCCCGATCGACCTCCACGTCGACGACGTGGGTGGCGAAAGCGCCGCCCCCGCTGCCGTCGGGATTCGTGCTGACCTGGGCGACCACGGGACCGCCGGCATCGCCGGCCTGGCTGGCCAGTTCCTTGAAGGTGCCGCGCTTCTCCTCGTCATCCCGGTAGGAGAAGACCCCGTCGGCGAAGTCGATGGCGTCGGCGGGCACGTCCCAGAGTTTGGACGCCCTTTCTTTCATCTCGCGGATGAGGGCCTGGCCCGTGGCATGGGCCGCGTAACCCGTTCCGAAGGTCGTCCGGCTGCCGCCGGTCACGTCGGTGTAGCCGATGGAATCGGTATCCACCACGTAGGGCTTGATGTCTGTGGCTTCGAGCCCTATGGTCTCGGCCAGCTGCATGGCGATGGACGCCCGGGACCCGCCGATATCGGTGGAACCCTCGAGCATGTTGATGGTGCCGTCGGGATTGATGCTGACGGAGATGGCCGACCGGCCGCCGTTGAAGTTGAACCAGTAGCCGGATGCGACGCCCCGGCCGCGGACCTTGCCGTTGGCCGTCTTGTCGAGGGCAGACCGGTAGTGTTCGCTATTGAGCGCGGCCTCCGTGGTCTCGATACAGCCGATGACCGGATGCACGGGCCCATCGGCCCGGCGGGTGCCTTCCTTCGCGCCGTTCTTTACCCGGAACTCCAGGGGATCCATACCAATCTGCTCTGAGATCTCATCCACGACCGTCTCCGTTGCGTAGGCCGCGTTGGTGGCGCCCGGCGCCCGGTAGGCGTTCGTCTTCGGCTTGTTGACGCATACGTCGTACCCATCGATCTGCACATTGGGTATGTCATAGGGCGTGAAGATGCAGCCCGCGCCGGCGCCGACCGGCGAGCCGGGATAGGCGCCGGCCTCGTAGGCCATGTAGGCCGTGGCGGCCGTGAGCCGGCCGTCGTTGGTGGCGCCCATCTTGACCTTGAGATAGGAACCCGGCGTGGGGCCCGTTCCCTCGAAGACCTCGTCGCGGGTCATCGTCATCTTCACCGGGTGGCCCGTCTTCCTGGACAGCAGCGCGGCGACCGGGTCCAGGTAGACCGAAATCTTGCCGCCGAACCCGCCTCCGATCTCAAGGGGCACGATCTTGACCTTTGAGATGGGCATCTGGAGAATTTCGGACATCTGGTCCCGCACCGAGAAAGCGCCCTGCGTGCTCGTCCAGATGGTGAGCTGGCCTTCCTCGTTCCAGAGGGCCGTGGCGTTATGGGTCTCTATATAGCCCTGGTGCACTGTCTGCGTCGTGAACTCGCGCTCGATCACCACGTCGGCCTCGGCGAAACCGTCGTCCGGCTCGCCCATCTTGTGCTGGAAGTGGTTGGCGATATTGCTGACCTTATCCGTCTCCTCGCCCATGGACGTGGTCTTCATGTCCTCGTGCAGGATCGGGGCGTCGTCCTCCATGGCCTCCAGTACGCCCGTCACGTGATCCAGCGGTTCATACTCCACGTCGATCAGTTCCACCGCTTCCTGGGCCACGTGCAGGTTCACCGCGGCCACGCCGGCCACGGCATGGCCCTTGTAGAGCACCTTGCCATAGGCCAGCACGTTGTTGCTTGCGTCGCGCAGGTTGACAATGGCTTCGCCCAGGTCGGCGAGCTTGTCCGCGATCTGCGGCAGGTCGTGGGCGGTGACGACCGCACGCACGCCCGGATGGGCTTCCGCGCGGCTGGTGTCGATGGACTTGATCCGCGCGTGGGGATGGGGGCTGCGCTTAATGGCGCCGTAGAGCAGGCCCGTCAACTGGATATCAGCGCCGTAAATCGCCCGGCCGGTGACCTTGTCCACCCCGTCATGGCGAATCGGACGGGTGCCGATGACCTTATGTCCGTTTTGTGACACGTGTCGTTCCTCCGTTAAGTCATTCCCTTTTGATCGTTTCTGGTCTTGATCATTATTGATCGCTTTTTCAACATCCGGATCATGAGCTCGCGAGGTCAGGCGCCGTTCCTGGCGTCCAGGACCGCGCGGACGATCTTGTCGTACCCCGTGCAGCGGCAAAGGTTTCCGGCCAGCCAGTAGCGCACTTCGTCTTCACTGGGGTTCGGGTTCTCGTCCAGCAGCGCCTTGGCGGAAACGATGAATCCGGGCGTGCAGATGCCGCATTGCAGCGCCGCGTGCTCGAGGAACTTCTGCTGCAGCGGATGCAGGTTGGCCGCGGACCCGATGCCTTCGATGGTCGTGATCTCGCATCCGTCGGCCTCGACACCCAGCACGCAGCAGGAATTGACGAGCCTGCCGTCCATGATCACGTTGCATGCGCCGCAATTGCCGTTGTTACACCCTTCCTTGGCGCCGGTGAGATCCAGTTCGTCGCGCAGTACCTCGAGCAGGCTGTTGCGCGGCTCACAAAGAAAATCTACGGCTTCTCCGTTTATGTTCGTCTGTACGTGTACTTTTTTCGACATCGACGGCTACTCCTTGGCTCGTTGTACCGCGCCCTGCACAACCCGGCGCGTCAATACGCTGGTCAGATGCTTACGGTATTCCGCGGTGCCCCGCATGTCGCTGATGGGCCGGGCCGCGTCTCGGGCGATGTCGGCCGCCCGCTGGATCGCCTCGCCGGATACGGGCTCGCCCGCCAGGGCCTCGCCGGCTTCTCTCACGAAGAGGGGCGTCGGGGCCACGGCGCCGACGGCGATGCGCGCGGAGACGAAGGTGGATTGGTCCCCGCTCAGCACGACGGATGCGCCGACACCGACCACGGCGATATCCATCTCGTTACGGGGGATGAAACGCCGGTAGAAGGCGCCGGAATTCGGCGCGGGCGCGGGGAAATGAAGCGATACCAGGAATTCGCCGTCCGCCAGCACGGTGCGGCCGGGCGCCGTGCAGAAGTCTTCCACGGCCACTCTCCGCGTTCCGTTGGGACCCGCGATTTCCGCCTCGCCGCCCAGAACGATCATGGGGGGAATCGTATCGCCCGCCGGGGAAGCGTTGCACAGGTTCCCGCCCAGGCTGGCCCTGCCCTGGATCCCGGTGCCGCCCACCAGTCTGGCCGCGTCCATGAGTCCCGGATAGGCCGCGGCGATTTCACCGTCGCCGTAAATCCTGTAGCACGGCACGGCCGCCCCGACCGTGAGACCCGTCGCGGCGTCGTATGACAGCGCGTTCAGTTCGGCGATCTTCTTGACGTCCACCACGAGGTCGGTCCGGCGGCGGTTCTCCCGGAGCTGTACGATGAGGTCCGTGCCGCCCGCGAGCACACAGGCGTTTTTGCCGTGATCGCTGAGCATCACCACCGCATCGGCCACGCTTTCGGGCGTGGCGTAGTCGAATGCGTGCAAGACACACTCCTTTGCTGTTAACCTTTGAACTGTTGACTGCTGGATATTCGGAATTCCAGGTACCTGAATATACGCGGGGTCAAACGGCGTATGTCCGGCGCGGAACCGGCGCATATCCAAAAAAACGATCTACATACATTAGGCGGTGCAAAATAACGTGTCAAGCGGGAAAGAATCAAGGTGCTCAAAATATCGCGGCGGGCCGGAATTTACGACAATTCACCCAGTTTTACCCGGCCCTCGAGATCGTCCACGAACTGCCGCGCCACCCTGCCGGACCGGCCGCTGGCGCGCTGAAGCCACCGGAGGGATTCCCGCCTCAGCACGCCCGGGTCCATGTCGAGGCCGCGCTGGCCGGCGAGATGGCGGACAATCCGGAAGTAGGTGTCCTGGGTAATCCGGTAGAAACCGATGGACAGGCCGAACCGGTCGCTCAGCGAGACCTTCTCCTCCACGGTTTCCTGGGGATGGATTTCGTCGTCGTCCGGACTGAACCGCAACGTGTTGTCGGCGAGCTTCTCCGGCATCAGGTGCCTGCGGTTCGACGTGGCGTACACGAGCACGTTGTCGGGCCGGGCGGAAAGGCTGCCTTCGAGGAGGGCCTTGAGCTCGAGATAGTCGGATTCGTCCTCCAGAAAAGACAGGTCGTCGCAGAACAGGACGAAACGTTCGGGGCGATCCCACAGTAGCTCGACGATCTCGGGCAGATCCACCAGATCCTGCCTGCGGACTTCGATCATGCGCAGGCCCTCGCCGGCGAAACGGGCGAGCAGGCCCTTGACCACCGAAGACTTGCCGGTTCCGCGCTCGCCCCAGATCAGCACGTTGTTCGCGGGCATCCCCCGGACGAACTGCCGGGTATTCCTGTCCAGGATCCCGATCTCGCGATCCAGGCCGAAGAGATCGTCCAGGTCCGCCAGGTCGGGATGTACGATCGGCTCGAGATATCCCCTTTCTCCCTGCTTGCGCCATCGGAACGCGACGGATTCGGCATACACGTCGCCGGACGCGCTATCGCGCTGTCCCGTATAGCCCGTAAAGGCGGAAAGGATCGATTCGAATCGGTCCATCAGCCTTTCGAGACGGGGCAGGAGGTCAGAGAGGGTTCTTACGGGGTGTTCCGGCATGGTGGCGTTTCCGTTTTACGTTCGGACACCGTTAGGGGTCCAGGGTGTAAGGCGCCAGTCCCAGCGGCAGCGGGGCCGGTCTGGTACACGAGCTTTCCAGGGTAATGTGCCGTCCCGACTCCGCCGATTCCTCGATGGACAGCATGACGTCCAGCACGTGATAGGTGAGTTCGCCGCTGGCCCGGTGCGGGCGGCCCGAGCGGAGGGCATAGACCATGTCCGCCACGCCCACTCCGCGGCTCTGTTCCTCGTATCCATGGCTCAGAGGCATTTCCGTCCAGGTTTCCGCGCCTCCGCGACGCAGCTTTACGGGTCCGCCGAATGAATTGGGATCGGGCACGCTCAGGGACCCCTCGGAACCATAAATCTCGATACGGGGCAGTTCATGGTGCCAGACGTCGAAACTGGTCACGATCGTGCCGATGGGCCCGCTTTCGAACTCGAGCAGGCCAGCCAGGTGCGTGGGCACTTCGACCTCGATCTTCTCGCCGTACAGGGGCTCGCTCGTTATGGTGCGTTCGGGATGGGTGATGCGCGTTGCGCCCGTGAGCCGGGCGACCGGCCCGAGCAGATTGACCAGCGCCGTGACGTAGTAGGGCCCCATATCCAGCATGGGCCCCGCACCGGGCTTGTAGAAGAAGCCGGGATCGGGATGCCACCTTTCGTGTCCGGGGCTAAGCATGAAGGCCGTGGCCGCCACGGGTTCGCCGATCCAGCCGTCGTCGATGAGCTTGCGGCAGGTCTGGATGCCGGCCCCCATGAAGGTGTCCGGCGCTCCGCCCACCAGTCTTCCTTTATCCCTCGCCAGTTCGAGTAACGCGCGGCCATCTTCTTTCCGGATCGCCATGGGCTTTTCCGTGTAGACCGACTTGCCATGTTCCAGGGCGGCACGGGCGATCTCCGCGTGGGCGCCGGGTATCGTCAGGTTGATGACGATTTCGATGGTAGGATCGTCCAGCAGGGCTTCGACTGTCCGCGCTTCCACGCCCTCGTATTCTTCGGCCCTGGCCCGCGCCCGCTTCGGAATCATGTCGGCACAGGCGGCCACGTCGAATGCCTCGAATCTCCGGCCCGCCTCGAAGTATACGCCACTGATGTTGCCGCAGCCGATGATGCCTGCCCTGAGCGCCGACATGGAACTGTCTTTTCTCCCGTCCAATGCCTTTTACCGGGTATTAGAGCATAAACCGGACCGGGTCGTTTTGACCGAAACGAACGCCGGGTGCCGCGAAAAACCGATACCGAGCGGCAGCTCGAGTCTTGCGGACAAACCCCATCACTTCTAATCCGCCGGGCTTCAAACGTCAAGCGAAATATGCTCTTTGGCGGGCCCGTAATCGCTTGACGTCCACAGGGGGTTTTGCCTATAATCTCAAGCGTTCCCCGGTCGGCGCGACCGGTAGCGCGGAATCGGTCCGAATCACCGCCGGAACGCACGGAGCGTTGCGCAATTCCGTGGTCCACCCGCTGGAGAAGGCCTTGATCAAGCAGATCCTAACGTACGGCGTGCTCTTCAGCGCGTTGATTGCCGGATGCAGCGAGGATATCGTCGGGCCAGGCAATATCGCACGCCCCCTCGTCGGAAGCTACGATCTCGAAAGCCGGACGGTCAACACCACCATACTGACGGATACCGGCCGTGTAGAGGAACGGGACAGGCTGGTTCCCCCCCAGGTAATTGGACTCCTCCGTCTCAACGCCGACGGCCGGTACGCCCAGGTCGATACGACCGTCGTGTTCGATTCCACGACAGTCCGTGTCCGGCACGGACATTGGAGCGTTCTGGACAACGTGTTTTTCTTTGTGACCGACGACGACCGGCAATCCCAGGATCATTTCACTTTCGACGGCCTGAGGCTGGTTCGCACCTCCGAGTCCATCCGCCACTCCTCCGGGCGGTTGTTCAGCATCACGGACGTCTGGCTCAAGCAGCCGACCGGCCCCGCCTCTGAGGACGAGTAACCTCACAACAAGAGCCCGGGCATGACCCTCGTCAAAGACGACCTGCCAGCCTCCGCCTTTTCCGATCATCCCCAGTTCTACGAGGAAGGGTTCAACGTAAAGACGGTCATCGGCATCGTCTTCCTCGGGCTGTTCATGATCCCGGGCTCGATCTATCTGAACCTGATCGCCGGCCAAAGCCTGGGTCCCGCGGCGGAATGGACCACGATCATCCTGTTCATCGAAGTCGCCCGCCGGTCCTTTACCACGCTCAGCCGCCAGGAAATCTACATGCTGTACTACGTGGCGGCCAGCCTCACCGCCGGCGTGGGGCTGGCGCTGTCCGGCGGCCCCTTCGCCCAGCTTATCTGGTACCAGTACTTCGTCCAGTCTCCCGGCGCCAGGGCCTTCGGCATCGACGACCAGATCCCCTCCTGGATTTCTCCCGGCGCGGACTCCGAAGCCATCGTCCTGCGGACGCTGCTGCACGGTGAGTGGCTGGTGCCCATCCTGCTCATCGCCGTGCTCCACATCTTCAACCGGGCAAGCGCCTTCACGCTGGGTTACGGGCTCTTCCGCGTAACGGCCGACGTGGAACGGCTTCCATTCCCCCTGGCTCCGATCCAGGCGGAGGGCGCCACGGCCCTGGCGGAGAGTTCCGCGGGACAGGAATCCTGGCGCTGGCGTGCCTTCAGCATCGGGGCCATGCTGGGACTCGTCTTCGGTGCATTCTACATTGGCATACCGGCCGTCACGGGCGCGCTGCTTGCAGAGCCGATCACGCTGATTCCGATTCCCTTCGCCGACCTGACCCGCAACACGGAGAACATCCTGCCCGCCGCGGCCATGGCGGTCGAACTCGGCCTGGGGCCCGTGCTGACCGGGTTCGTGCTCCCCTTCTGGATCGTGGTCGGTTCCGCCGCCGGCGCCCTGCTTACCGTGGTCCTCAACCCGCTGCTCTACGATCTGAATATCCTGCGTACCTGGTCGCCGGGCATGGATGCCATCCAGACCACGCTGGTCAACGATATCGATTTCTGGATGAGCGTCCGCATCGGCACGGGCTTCGCCGTGGCACTCATCGGAGGGTGGAGCATCCTGTCCGGACTCAGGAAACGGGCGGACGGCGCGAGGCGCGATAGACCGGACGGCGCCTCACCCGCCAGGCATTCCACGCCACCCGGCAGAGGGGATTTTCCCCTGTCCGTGATCTTCGGCGCCTTCCTGCTCCTTACGGTGGGCTACGTCGTCCTGAGTTGGCGCCTCGTACCCGGGTTCCCCATCCTCTTCTTCGTCTTCTACGGGTTCGTCTATACCCCGCTGAGCTCTTACGCGAGCGCCCGTCTGCGGGCGATCACGGGCGCCGACCTGCAATTCCCCCTCATCAAGGAGGCCACGTTCATTCTGAGCGGCTACAAGGGAGTGGCCATCTGGTTCGCGCCCATACCCATTTTCAACTACGGGGGGCAGGCCCAGGCCTTTCGCGAAGTCGAACTGACCGGTACCCGGTTCACGAGCGTACTGAAGGCCGAGTTGGTCATGATTCCCGTCCTGCTCGTCTGCAGCCTGCTTTTCTGGCACTTCGTATGGGGGCTCGCGCCCATACCGTCGCAGGCCTATCCCTACGCGCAGAAGTTCTGGCAGCAACAGGCCACGATGCAGGCGCTGTGGTACTCAAGCACGGCCGGGTCGGGGTTCGAATCCAGCTACCTGATCGAAGCGTTGAAGGTCCCTTACATGATCGGCGGCGCCGCCTTCGGCGTGCTGGCCTACGCCGTCCTGGCGGCCTTCAATCTACCCGTTATGCTCATTTTCGGCATGATCGCCAGCGTGGGAACGGTGCCCCACGCCTTCATTCCCCAGTTTCTGGGCGCGCTGCTGGGAAGGTTCTACATGGAAAGAAAGTTCGGCAGGCGGAAATGGATGCGGTACACACCGGTCCTGGCGGCCGGATACGCCTGCGGAACGGGGCTGGTGGGCATGGCTACCGTAGCCGTTGCGCTGATCTCGAAGACCGTAGCCCCCCTGGTCTACTGATCGCCGTCTTTTCTGGTATACCGCTTCAATTCCTCGATGACGTCCGGCATGATGTCCAGCAACTTGCCCATGGGACTGCTGGGCGAGTTCATATGCAGCAGTTGCGCGCGGTCCTGCTGGATGACCAGAAACGCGACCGGCTCGACCGATACGCCTCCGCCGGCTCCCCTCTTCTGATCGGCCTCGCCGCCGAATCCCCCGGCGCCGAATCCCAGGGAGAGCCTGGAAACCGGAACCACGTAGGCATCCCCGATATGCAGCGGCTTGCCGACGTGTACCTCGGTATCGGCGATCTGGCGCAGTTCCTCCAGCATGGTCTGGATCATCTCATTGACGGGCATGGCGGTCTCCTGTTTTCCTGGCTGCGAACGGTCGATTCAATATAAGCCAACCGCAGGTTCACGCACACGTATTTTTGGCGCCGGCGGCGGCGAAAGCGTCAGGCCCGAATATAAGGAGCCCGAAGCGTGTGCGATTATTTCCCTTGACGACTAACCATATGTTGTGTATATTGACCGAACATATCCCAATTGAACACGGCAAAAACCTCTGCTTGAATCTACGCGAGCTTTAGGGAGTTCAACCTCATGAAGGCGTTAACGACCAAGCAGCAGAACGTATACGAGTACATACGCAGGAAAGTCGGCCGGATAGGGTATCCGCCCAGCGTCCGGGAGATCGCGCAACAGTTCGGAATCAGCACCCGCGCGGCCTACGATCACCTGCGGGCGATCGAGAAGAAAGGCCATATCCGGCGCGATCCAATGAAGCCCCGCGCGATAGAAATCGTGGGGGCCAGGAATACCCCCGCGGGGAGTGCCGACGATGTCGTCAAGGTCCCGCTCCTCGGCCGCGTAGCCGCCGGGTTGCCGATTCTCGCCGAAGAGAACATAGAGGAGTACATGACCTTCCCGGCCGGCATGGTGAAGCAGGGCGGGAATATCTTCGCCCTCGAGGTGCGCGGAGACAGCATGATCGAAGACGGCATCATGGACGGCGACTACGTCCTGGTCCGGGAACAGCCCGTGGCCGAGCCGGGTGAGACGGTGGTCGCGATGCTGGACGATGAGGCCACGGTCAAGCGGTTCTATCGCCGCAACGACCGCTTCGAGCTCGTGCCCGCCCATCCGACGATGGAACCGATCATTGCCGACGAGGTGTCCATCGTGGGCAAGGTCGTCGGGGTTTACCGCAGAATGGGTTGAATCGGGTCACTCGATCAAATCCGTCTGTGAATCGAACTACGAATCAAATCCGTCTGCGGTACAATGATCAGGGAATGCCCCAGTTCCCCGGATTGAGCAGGTAGGGATCGTCAAGCGCCATATCCTCCAGCCTGACGAGGATTTCCTCGCCTAGCCCCTCGCCGTCCGATGCGGCAACCGCTTTTTCCAGGTATTCCAACCTGTCCGCGCCCACGATGACCGTAGAGATATCCGGTATCGACAGCACGAAGCGCAGCGCCATTTCCGGCAGGCTGTAACGGGTAGTCGATTGCACGTCGACCAGGCGATCGATGTGGTCTACGAGCGGCTTCAGCCTTTCGGGCATGAATCTGCTCTTGTCGGTAAGGGCACCTTTCAGCAAGGCGGAACGGACGATAATGCCGACTCCGCGCATGCAAGCCTCGGGTACAACGCGCTTCAGGTAACGGCGGTCCAGGATGTTGCAGGCGATCTGCAGCGTGTCCCACCGGCCATCCTCGATGGCCGCCAGGGCGGCCTCTTCGCTGTAGGACGAGTACCCTGTAAACCGGATCTTGCCCGCCTTCCGGGCTTTTTCCATCTCATCCATCACCTCGCCGTCCCGGATCATCCGCAGTTCCACGTCGAGCAGGTCCCTGCCGTGCACCTGGAGCAGGTCGATGCAATCCGTCTGGAGCCTCGAAAGGCTCCGGTCGATCGACTCGGCTATGCTCTGTCTCGATTCGTCGTAGTCCACGCCTTCATCCAGGCGGTGCATGCACTTGGTGGCGAGCGCGTATTCGGACCGGCGGCCTTTGAGCGCCCGTCCGATGATCTCCTCGCTGTTGCCGTACAGGGCCGCGGTGTCGATGAAGTTCACGCCCGAATCGATCGCCCGGTTCAGCAGGTTCCTGGCGTCGGTCTCCGCGGGGACGCTGGATTCACCGTCTTCCTTCAGCCCGTACTCCATGCCCAGTTCAACCGTACCCAGGGATACCTCGGAAACGCGGAGCCCGGTCCTGCCCAGTTTTCTGTACCGCACGGTTTGATCTCCCAAATGGCTTCGTTGGCTCGAATTACCGTTTTACGGAATGACCGTCGCCATTTAACAGTATGTCCGCCCGCGGAGCCGGTCCGTCATTCCGAAGATCCCGGCCAGCGACCCCACATTCATCAGGACGCCATCAAGTCGACGTGATCCGCGACACAGCGGGCCAGGGCCTCCAGGTCATAGCCGCCCTCGAGCATCGATATCATGCGGCCACCGCAGGCGTCTGCCACGAAGTCCAGCAGGATGCGCGACATGGCCTGGAATCCCGCGTCGGTGACCAGGGTCCCGGAAAGGGGATCGTCCACGTGGGCGTCGAAGCCCGCCGACAGGATGAAGAGGTCCGGCCGGTATGCCCTGATGACCGGAATGATCCGGCGAGTCAGTACGTCGATGTATACTTCGTCGCCCGAACCCGCGGAAACCGGGACGTTCAGCGTGAATCCCGCGCCTTCTCCCGTCCCCTTTTCCCCTTCCTCGCCGGTAAAGGGGTACAGGGGCGATTGGTGGACGCTGACGTAGTACACCGTGGGGTCGTCCTCGAAGATCTCCTGGGTCCCATTGCCGTGATGGACGTCCCAATCCAGGATGGCCACGCGTTCCACCCCGAAACGCGACTGGGCGTACCTCGCCGCGA
>JAJECR010000323.1 GCA_022821935.1 Candidatus Latescibacterota bacterium | reverse complement strand
TACAAGGACGAATTGTTCCAGGAATTCTATGCCCTTTTCGCCAAGAGCCTGGGGCTCGCGGTCGCCTTGCAGGCGCTCGGCGGCATACTGGCCGGCATCTGGAGACCGGAATTCCAGCCGCCAAAGGCGAAATGGGATTCCAACCAGGGCGCTTTCCTGCTGGCGATGAAGATCGATCACTTCATGGACCTGGACGAGTTTGAGCGGTCGCTGGACGACTTCGTGTCGAAGGCGCGGGCTATGAGGCCGTTCCCGGGCATGCCCTTCGCGGAACTGCCCGGCGGCATGGAGTGGCGGTGGGAAAAGGATAACGATAAGGCAGGGGTGCCGTTAAGCGACGAACACCGCGCGAAGCTGGAGGAAATCGCGCGCACGTTCAACGTAAACCCACCGTATAAAGCTTTCGAATTCACTCGATTCTGAGTCGAATTCGAGACGGTTTCGACCGGTAATGCGCTTTCGCGAGCGCTCACGAAGGCGGCCGATTGCAGGTGCTCACGGAGCCGGCCGGCCGAACCAGGTTTCGTGCACGCGGAGCCATTCCAGGCCGTTGGGCTTTTCACCATTGCGGCGAAAAACCACTGTGCTGTGCCTCGACGTAGTCTCCCCGCCTTCCGTCTGCCATTCCTCGTATTCCGCGACCACGAGCGCCTGGTCTTCTTCCAGCAATCGGACGCGCTCGATCCAGATCCGGATGCCCGGCCGGCCGGTGTGGGCGTCATAGAGGCCTTTCAGCAGCGGCCCACGCTCCACTTTACTGCCCTGGGGCATGACGATCACAAAGGCTTCGGCAAGCGCGGTATCGATCCGGCTGAAGGCCTCCGCGGTCTTGGGGACACGGCCGTTGAACCATGCTTCGAAGCACTGGTGCAACGTGTCGATTTCGTTCTGGCACGCTTCATGTATCTGCATGGATGAACCCGGTTTCCGGCCGCTAGGCACAGGTGTTCAGGACAGCTTAACTAACTGTAATTGATGAAGTAAGGCATAATCGGCGCAGGTTGGGACTCAGCGGCCCACCTTGAAGCCCACCGTGGCGTAGACCGCGCTCGTGCTGACGCCCTTGTCCAGGCTGATGTATCTCCCTTCCAGGCCCACGAACACGATGCCCAGCGACATCCCGATCATAACGCCCGGATGCGCGTAATAGGTATTTGTCATCCTGGTAATGATCGTCCGGGTATCGTCTTCCACGATCACCGTCTCCTCCGAATCCTGCGCCCGTCCTACGCCCATCGTTGCGCGCACGAGAATGGGAGAAGACACCAGCGTCACGCCCGTGTCCACCCCGTACAACAGCAGGGATTTCTCTCCGTCACCTTCCGTTGTCGTAACGTGGTAGGTCGCCCGCGCCCCGACGTGAATAGTCCTGATGCCGGTCGGCAGGTTCAAGATCACGCTGCCGCCCCCGCCTCGCTCGTATTCGTCCAGGGCCTGTCCCCCATGAAAGCTGAACTCCGCGCCCTGGGCATGGGCCGGTTCCACGGCCGGGAAAGCGAGGAGAGAAACAACGCAAAAGATCCAATAAGCCAACCTTGTCCCGGGCATGGACTTCCTTGCTTTAGGTCCGGATGACGGGCAAAGCAATCAGCCGGATTTCCGATCAGGCAATACGACAGACATTAAGCGTTACGGTCCTGTATTGATGATAGCCCGAGCCGATGGTTTCAGTCCATTACTTTCTTCGTTCATTCAACAAAATCCTGTTTGCAAACGGCCTTGTAAAGGATAGATATTAAGCCTGTAAACCGTCCCGCCGCACAGTTCGCCGCACAGTTGCCCGCAACGGAAGACGATCACGTTCCCAACTGACAACATATGAGCTCCAGCGAAACTGAAAATAAACCTCCGCCACCCCCGAGCTTCTTCTCCGGGCAGAGCATCCCCGCGATATCCACCGGATTTACCTCCGGTCTGGGCCTCCTTGTCGCCCAGGTTGCGTATGGCAGCTACATCTTTTCAGGTCCACTGGCCCCGTATGCTTCCCAGGGCGTGGGACTGGTGTTGTTCGGAAACTTCGCGGCCTGCCTGATTATCGCCATTGCGGGCGGCTACCGCGGGGCGATTGCCGGCCTTTCACCCGCGCTGGTAATCGCCATGGCGGTTATAGGTTCCTCGCTGGACGCGGAAGGCGACGTATTGTACGTCACCACCGCAAGCGCCCTGGTCATTTGCGCCGTAGTCACCGGAATGTGCTGCCTCGCCGTCGGCAGACTTCGGCTTGCCAACCTGGTACGCTTCATTCCATATCCCGTGACGGGCGGTTTCGTCGCGGGCATCGGTGGCGCGGTTTGTCTGGCGGCCATGGCCCTGATGGGTGCGGATCCGCACTGGCGGACGGTCCTCACGCTACTGGAACCCGGTGCACTCTGGAAGTGGGTTCCCGGCGTGTTATATGGCACCGCGCTGTATTTCGCCATCAAGAGATGGGGCAATCCGCTCATCCTGCCCGTCAGCGTCCTGGCGGCCGTCGTTGCCTATCACCTGGTGCTGGAAACGCTCGGTATTTCCGGCGACGAGGCAAGGTCGGCCGGACTCCTGCTCAGGAGTACGACGGAGGGGAACCTGTGGCCATCTCTGTGGCCCGCCGACCTGCTTGGGGTGGACTGGGGTCTGATGGCTACGCAGGCGCATCACATGGTCATGCTCATTGTCGTTGCTTTTATCAGCGTCGTCATGAATTACGCGGGACTCGAGCTGGCTACGAACGAGGAGCTCGACTGGGACAGGGAATTCCGGGTGACCGGGTTCGCAAGCCTGGCCGCGGGCCTGGGCGGCTGCACGGTCGTTACCTATATCGTGCCCGCGTCCCTGCGCAGCAAGTTGTTCGGTGCTATGACCAGGATGACCGGCGTCGTCGCGGCGCTCGTCATCGGCTGCGCGCTGGTCCTGGGTGACGGCATGCTGGAATACGTGCCCGCGCCGCTCGTGGGAGGCATCCTGGTCTTTGCGGGCCTCGGCATGCTGGATGAAGGGCTGATCAAATGCTGGCGGCGCCTCCCCGGGATTGAATACGGTATCATTCTATTGATTTTCATCACAGTCACTTCCTGGGGATTGCTCGAGGGCGTAGGCATCGGCATGATTGTTACCCTCGTGTTCTTCGCCGTGCGTCTCAGTCGCGTGGAACCCATTGCATCACAGTTTTCCCTGCAGGATCGAAAAAGCACCAAGGTTCGCCCCGTTCCCGATCGCACCATTCTGCTCAGAGAAGGTCGGCGCGTCCGGGGATTCCGCTTGCGAGGCTATCTCTTCTTCGGCAGCGTCTACCCGCTGGCTGATCGGCTGAAGCAGACCCTGATCGGCGATGCGAGACCCGTTTGCATACTGGTGGACTTCACTGCCGTTTCCGGGTACGACTTCTCGGCGGTTAGTGTCCTGGGCAGGTTCTTAAGAGCGGCGCATGCGGCGGGGACGCGGGTCGTGTTATGCGCATTGCCGGAGGGTCTGGGCGGAGGGCTCGAACGGGACCTTCCGCGTTCCGTGTTTGACCAATTTATGATTGAACAGGACCTGGACCATGCCATGGAACGATGCGAGGATGTCGTCCTGAAGGGATGGTACCTGGACGGCGAACCGTCGGCGGAACGGCGGTTCTCGTTGCTGGAGCACACCGCGGACGATCTCGAGCACCACCTGGATCGCCTGGTCGTTTTTGAAAACCTGGTGGAGTCATTGCAGCAGTGGCTGACTCCTCAACAGTATGCTGCCGGTGAGGCGCTTGTGGGACCGGACGCTCCCGCGGAAAACCTGCAACTCCTCCTGGCGGGAAGGGCTTCAGGTTATGATGCTTCGGGTGTGCGCCTGTTTCAATGCGTTCCGGGAGACGGTATATGGCCGCAGGACGCCCCGGCCGGCAAAGCGTTTCGCGTGGTCGCGGACGAGACCTGCCGGACGATGGCGCTGACCCCGGATGCCCGCGAGTGGCTGGAACAGAACAGGCAGCAACTGGCCCTTAATCTGTATCGGTACCTGCTGGACGGGCGGATCCCGTCAGAGAACGAGGCGGACCCCTCCTGATGTTTTCCGCCTTCTGTACGGGTGTTTCCAGTAAAGGTGCTTATAAACCTAAAACTCGTAAGCGGCCTCCAGCGGCAGCCCTTCCTCGATGGCCCGTCGCGACCTGGTCTCCTTTTCACCAAGTTCCCCGATCTTCTGAATGACGTCCGGCAACGCCTTTCTCGGGAAAGCCATCACGCCGTTCACGTCTGCGGCGACCACGTCACCCGGGGCGATTTCGATCCCTCCGCAGACCACCGGCACGTTGGCGGCTACCGGACGGATCACCGAACCGGGACCGTAGAGGCAGATCCCCGCTGCGTAAACCGGCAGGCCGACTTCTTCCATGCCCTCGATATCCCGGCAGCCGCCATCGGTCACCAGGCCGGCCAGCCCCTTCTGGCGACAGGCCAGTACGATCACGTCTCCGAACATGCTGAGTATCTCGCTGGTACCGCTGGCGGTCACCCAGATCGAGCCGGGTTCCGCTTCGTCCACGGGACGAAAGACGAATGAACGGATATCATCCCGCGTGGTCGGGGTATCGCTTTCTTCGTACTTTGTCGTTACGGCCGGTCCGACGATCGTACCTCTGGCCGGGATCATCGGGCGTACGCCGCGGGACATGGCCAGGCTAGTGCGGTCGTAGCCCAGCCGGATCAGCGCGTCCATGATCAGGGGCGTAGGCGCGATTCGGAGCGCATTGAACAGCGCCCCGTCTGCTGACGTGTCCCGTTCCATATCCTGTGCGCCATGTGCCATGCCCAGGCGGGCCAGGCTCCCCGCGGCGGTTACGGCCATCCCCGTCTTCAGAAATCCCCTGCGTGACAGGCTCCGGTCATCTGAGGTCATGATCCACTCCCTTGATTTTCGGGTGCAAGGTCCTCACCGGTAACGGTCCCGGCTGTCGGCCGACAGCCTCCCCGACTGTCGATTAATCTATTGATACGGCGGAATTCCTCGTCTATAATTACGGTACGAGTCTGAAGTCACGATGAAATACAGATAGACTGAAATCTACTCGAAGCAAACCTTACGCTGCACGGTGCCTTCCCGTAACACGAGGTGCGAGATGAAATACCTGACCTATTCCGGGAACAACATCATCCACGCCGAACTGCCGGAAGAAGCGTCGGTATTCTTTCCGCCGCCGCCGCTGCCGGGCATCCCGAACAAAGACATTCCCAACCGGGTCAGGGCGGCCTTCGAATCCCCCCTGGACATGCCGCCCCTGGAAGAACTGGTCGACGCGAACAGCCGGATCCTTATCGCTTTCGATGACAATTGCCAGCCCTTTCCGGCTACCGTACCGCCCGATATCCGCCAGCTCGCCATCGAGGCGCTGCTGGATTTGCTCGACAGCTACGGGGTGAAGCAGGAAAACATCGAGCTCATGTGCGCGGTCGCCCTGCACCGCAAGATGAAGACCCACGAAATGGCCGCCATGCTGGGCAAGCGGATCATGAAGGCCTTCCACCCCCGTCAACTGGTCAACTTCGACGCCGAAGACCCCGACGACATCGTCGTGCTGGGCACGACCGAAGAGGGCGAGCCGGTGGAGACCAGCCGCAAGGTCATCGAGAGCGACCTGGTGATCTACGTGGATTCCATCCAGATCCCGCTGAACGGCGGGCACAAGTCGGTGGCCGTCGGGCTGGGCACCTACAACAGCATCGCACCGCACCACGCGCCCCAGATGACCGCGGACAAGCCCCACGTCATGCAGCCCGAAGGTTCCGACATGCACGGATCGATCGAGCGCATCAGCCGCGTCATCCTGAAGCACACCCGCATTATGGTCCTCGAGGCCGCCATGAACAACGCCTCCTATCCGCCCATGATGCGCTATCTCAGCAAGCCGTCAGAACGGTGCAACCTCTTCGAGAAAATCCTGAAGGCGACGACGCCGACGTCTATGAGCCTGCTGCCCGAATCGGTGCGCTTCCGGGTTTTCAAGGGCATTCAGAGCGCTTACCTGCCCGTCGATATCAACGCCGGTTCCATCGACGCCGTCCACGAACCGACCCTGCAGACCCTGAAAGACCAGTTGCTGGTCACGACCGACCACCAGCACGATACGCTGGTCTTCGGCCTGCCCGACCTCAGCCCCTACTCCGTCGGCACCCGGATCAACCCCGTCTTGGTCCTGAGCGACGTCCTCGGTTATGTCTTCAACTGGTTCTACAACAAGCCCTTCGTCAAGCCGGGGGGCGTGGTGATCATCCTCAATCCGGTCTTCGAGTTCTTCCATCCGGAATACCACGTCGCCTATGAGAAGTTCTGGAACGAGGTGCTGCCCGAAACCCAGGACCCCTTCGAGATGCAGTCGGGTTTCCAGGAGAAGTTCGCCCGGGACCCGCACCTGGTCGATTGCTACCGGAACCGGTTCGCCCATCACGGCTTCCATCCCTTTACCGTCTGGTACTGGGCGACCTATCCGCTGAAATACCTGTCCCGGGTGATCCTGGCCGGACCGAAAACCGACTTTGCCGCCAGGAGGCTGGGCGTTTCCTGGGCGCCGGACCTGGAGCACGCCCTGGCCCAGGCCCGCGAAGTCACGGGCGGCGACGACGTGGTGGCCCTGACCATTCCTCCATTTATGTACATGCAGGTGAACGACGGAACGGGCGGCTAATCCGTTGCAGCGCTTGGGCAGCGCGGCGCCCGGTCAGGCCAGCGCGTTGCGGAGTTTTCCCACCAGGTCCGGGGACGGCGAAAAGGGCAGCGTAACGACCGACCGGCTCAACGCGCTTTCGTAAATCCCGAGTATCACACTGAAGTCGCTGAGTGCGGCTTCGATGTTCAGCGGATGAACGGCGGTGTCGTCTGCCAGCCAGTCGATCATCGCTTCGGTCATGGCGGCCTGGCCGAGGAGGTCTTCCTCGGCGTAGACATGCTCCCCGCGCTCGTGTTTATTGTCGATCCTGGTTTCCCAGCCGTGCATGGTCCAGTGCACGAATCCCCGTTCCCCGTAAACCGCGATCCGCTTGTGAACGTTAATCGTGCCGCCGACGATGACGCGAGGGGCGACGGCGCCGCAACGCAGCAGGGCGCTCACGCCATTGTCGAAATTGACGACCCCGGTGCACTCGTCCGGCGCATAGTGATGCCTGGGTGTTTCAGCCAGCCCCTCCGCACCCGAGACCTGCCCGAATACGTCAAGGGGCGCCGCATCCGGGTTGAAAGCGCTGATGGCCTGCAGCGCGTGTGTACCCTGATAGGCCGGGTTCATCCCTGCACTGGCCTCGATGAAGCGTAGATTCCCGATGGCGCCATCCCGCACCTGCCGCTGAAGCAGGTTCCGCCGGGGATGGAAGTGCAACTGGTGGTTGACGGCGATCTTGACGCGGGAAATTCGGGCAAAAGCCTGGATTGCGAGATAGTCCTCGCCCTGGATGGCCAGGGGTTTTTCGACCAGCACGGCCGGGACGCCCGCTGCCTCAGCCGCTTTAAAGATCTCCAGGCGTACCGATGGCGGCGTGTTGACATGGACCAGGTCGGGTCTCTCCCGCTCGAACATCTCGCGGTAGTCCGTGTACATCGCAGGTACGCCGAAGGCCGATCCAAACGCCTCGAGCTTGTCCCGCTGGCGACTCGACACGGCTACCAGCCGGCCGCGGCTTACGTGCCGGTAGGCCTCGGCCAGTCCCCTTGCCCTGCCGCCGCTGACCCCGATGATTGCGCATTTGATCATGTTGATATTTGCCTCGTCTGTTCGATGATACGCGCCCTGGATGAAAGGCGTCCTCGCCGGACGGTGCTCAAACCGGACCGCCTCCCGAACCATGGCGCCCGGACATCATGCCCAGGGCCGGATGACGACCTTCGCGCATTCGCCGCTGACCTGCGTCTCCCACGCCCGCTGTATTTCGTCTATGGGAAACAGGTGGGTGATGAAACGATCCAGCTTCTTCCGGTTTCGCGCAATGACGCCCATGATGTCGTGGGCGCCCTTCATGTTGTAATGCCAGGACCCCATCAGGTCGATGCCCTTGCGGAGCATGTCTGGGCTTACGGCCAGCCGCGTGTCCGCGCCGCTCTCGCCGACGAAGGCGAGACTCCCTCTCCTGCGCAAGGCGTCGATACAGAGTCTGTGGGCGGCCGGCGATCCGGAACAGTCCATGGCCTTGTCCACCCCAGTGCCGCCGGTCAGGTCGTGTATGTGTTCCACCGCGTGTTCGTCCCCGGGGTCGATGACGTGAGCGGCGCCCAGTTCCCTGGCCTTCGCCGTCCTGTAGGGATGGGATTCCACGGCGATGACCTCGGCGCCCACGTGGGTGGCGCAGATCACTCCGCCCAGACCTACCGGACCCATACCGGTGATCAGTACGGTCTCGCCGCCGCGCACCCGAAGGCGATCCAGCGCGCCGAAAGTCGGCCCCAATCCGCAACAGGCCATGGCCCCGTGCTCATAGGACATGCCGTCGGGGATCGGCGTCAAAAGCCAGTCCGGCTTGAGCATGTACTGGGCCAGGGTCGCTATGCCTTCCTCAGAACCGGTGAAACCGGCGAAATCCACACCGTATTCGCAGTGTATGT
>JAJECR010000167.1 GCA_022821935.1 Candidatus Latescibacterota bacterium | reverse complement strand
CAGGACATGCGCCGCATGGGGGGCCTCAAGCCCTACATGCCGACCACCTTCTGGACGATGGCGATCGGCGCCGTGGCCATCGCCGGCATCCCGCCCCTGGCCGGGTTCTTCAGCAAGGACGAGATCCTCTACCGCACGTTCCTCCACAGCCAGGTGCTGTGGGGCATCGGCGCGCTGACCGCGGTGATGACGGCGTTCTACATGTTCCGCCTCATCAACATGACCTTCCTGGGCCGCTACCGCGGCCCGGAGTGGGGGCGGCCCGCCGGCGGGGAGGCGGCTGCCCACGCGGCGGACGGTCATGGCAGCGGGGGGCACGACGACGGCGGACACGGGCACGCCTGGCACGGCCCGCACGAGTCCCCGCGCACGATGACCGTGCCCCTGATGGTGCTGGCGGTCGGCGCGCTCTTCGCCGGCTTCATCGGCGTGCCGGCCGCGCTCGGCGGGAGCAACGTCATCGAGCACTTCCTCGAGCCGAGCTTCACGGCGTTCGGCGCCTTCCACCCGGCCGAGGAGGCGCACCACCTGTCGCACACCGCGGAGCTCGGCCTGATGGCGCTCTCCGTGCTGCTCGCCGCGGGGGCGATCCTGTTCGCCTACCGCAACTACGTGCAGCAGCCGGCCGCCGCCGACGAGATGGCGCGGACGTTCGCGGGCCCGCACCGCGTGCTGACCAACAAGTACTACGTCGACGAGCTGTACGGCGCGACCGTGGTCCGCGGCACCATGGAGGGCGCCAACGGCCTGTGGACGGTGGACCAGCGGGTCGTGGACGGGGCCGTCAACGGGACCGGCTGGACGACGATCTTCTCGTCCTGGGTGTCCCACGTCCTCGACAAGTACGTCGTCGACGGGCTGGTCAACTTCGTGGCCTGGGTGTGCGCGGAAGCCAGCTACGTGTTCCGCCGGGCGCAGACCGGCCTGATTCAGAACTACGCGTTCGCCACGCTGCTCGGCGTGTTCGCGTTCGTCACCTGGTATCTCCTCGCCCGATAGCCGGACCATGCCATGAGCAACGCCGCCGATACCCCCTCGCTGCTGTCGCTGATCCTCTTCACGCCGCTCGTCGGCGCGCTCGTGATCCTGTTCATCGGCAAGCGCCAGGCCGACCTGATCCGCTGGATCGCCAACGCGACGGCGGCCGCCGGCTTCCTGGTTTCGCTGCCGCTCTGGTTCCTGTACGACTCGACGAACCCGGACTGGCAGTTCGTCGAGCAGATGGAGTGGATCCCCTCCATCGGGGCGCAGTACTTCCTGGGGGTCGACGGCTTCAGCGTGCTCCTGATCCTGCTCACGACGATGATGGGCGTCATCGCCGTGCTCTCGTCCTGGAACGCCATCCAGACGCGGGTCAAGGAGTACTACATCTTCCTGCTGATGCTCCAGACGGGGATGATCGGCGCCTTCGTGGCGCTCGACTTCCTGCTCTTCTTCCTGTTCTGGGAAGTGATGCTGGTGCCGATGTACTTCCTCATCGGCATCTGGGGCAGCGACAACCGGCTCTACTCGGCCATCAAGTTCTTCCTCTTCACCCTGGTCGGCAGCGTCATCATGCTGCTCGGCATCCTGGCCGTCTACTTCTACCACCAGGATGTGACCGGGGTGTACACGTTCGACATCACGCAGTTCCACGAGCTGAACATCCCCTACGACCTGCAGTGGTGGATCTTCCTCGCCTTCTTCCTGGGGTTCGCGGTCAAGGTGCCGATGTTCCCCTTCCACACCTGGCTGCCCGACGCGCACACCGACGCGCCCACCGCGGGCTCGGTCATCCTGGCCGCCGTGCTCCTGAAGATGGGGACCTACGGCTTCATCCGCTTCAGCCTGCCGATCCTGCCGGAGGCGACGCAGGCCTTCGTCCCCGCGGTGGTCCTGCTCTCCATCATCGGGATCGTCTACGGAGCGCTCGTGGCCATGGCGCAGCGCGACTGGAAACGCCTGGTCGCCTATTCCAGCGTCAGCCACATGGGCATGGTGATGCTCGGGATGTTCGCGCTGACGCCGGTCGGCATCACCGGCAGCATCGTGCAGCAGCTCAACCACGGCATCTCAACCGGCGCCCTCTTCCTGCTGGTCGGCGTCGTCTACGAGCGGCGCCACACGCGCCTCATCGCCGAGTACGGCGGCCTGTCGAAGATCATGCCGGTTTACGCCGCGATCTTCCTCATCATGACGATGTCGTCCATCGGGCTGCCGACGCTGAACGGGTTCATCGGCGAGGTGCTCATCCTGCAGGGCATCTTCGTGGTCAGCAAGACGTGGGCCTTCTTCGCGGCGAGCGGCATCGTCCTCGGGGCGGCCTACATGCTCTGGCTCTACCAGCGGGTGATGTTCGGAACCATCAAGCAGGAAGAGAACCGCAAACTTCCGGACCTGACCCCCCGGGAGCTGGCGACCTTCGTCCCGCTCATCATTCTGGCCTTCTGGATCGGTCTCTACCCGAGCCCGTTTCTGTCCTACCTGCACGAGCCCGTCAATCAGATCGTAGAGAAGGTGAGGCCCGGGGAATTCCAGCCTCGCTCCATGCAGGCCCAGATCGGAGACCGATAGATGCCCGAAATACCGGCGGCCGGGGAACTATTCGGTTTTCTCTCCCTGAACGCCCGTGCTATCGCACCTCAATTGCACCTGATCGTCTGGGGGCTGGGACTTCTGTGCCTCGACTTCATTCTGCCCGGACGGGGAATCCGGTTCCTGGGATTCTATGGAAAGTCTTTTTCGGTGGCTTTGGCACTGCTCGGTCTAATTGCGGCCTCGATTCAGCTCTGGCTCCTTTGGGGCACGGGAAACGGTGATGCCTTCTACAACATGGTGACCCAGGATGCCTTCTCCGAGGTCTTCGGAATCCTCTTCCTGGTTTCGGCCATTCTGGCCGTCGCCCTTTCCTACCGGCACCTGGACGTCGAAGACGCCCAACACAGCGAGTACTACTCCATCCTCCTCTTCGCCACGGCCGGCATGATGTTCATGGCCGGGGCCATCGACCTGGTCACCATCTTCGTGGGCCTGGAACTGATGTCCGTGTCCACCTACATCCTGGTGGGCTTTCTGCGCCGTCAGCGCCGCTCCAACGAGGCCTCCATGAAATACTTCCTCATGGGAGCCTTCTCCACTGCCATCATCCTTTACGGGATGTCCCTGCTCTACGGGATCAGCGGCAGCACCAACCTGAGCGTGATCGCCCAGGAGGCGGCCAAGCGGGAGGACAACACCCTGTTGATCCTGGCCCTCTTCCTGATGCTGGCCGGCCTCTGCTTCAAGATCGCGGCCGTCCCCTTCCACATGTGGGCGCCCGATGCCTATGAGGGCGCGCCCACCGGCATCACCGCCTTCATGTCGGTGGCGGTCAAAGCCGCCGCTTTCGCCGTTTTCCTGCGCATCTTCTACGTGACCTTTCATGATTTCCACGACCTGTACATGGGGGTCCTGGCCATCATTGCCATGGCGACCATGACCTGGGGCAACGTGGCGGCGGTCACGCAGCAGAACGTCAAGCGGCTGCTCGCCTATTCCAGCATCTCGCATGCCGGGTTCGTTCTGATGGGACTCGTGGTGGGTACCCAGCAAGGGATCTCCGCATCGGTGGTCTACCTGTTCGCCTACACCTTCATGAACCTCGGCGCCTGGGCCATCGTCATTCTGCTGCGGCGCCGCGACGTGATCGGGGAATCGATCGAGGACTTCAACGGCCTCTACTTCAAGCATCCCGGCTTGGCGATACTGAATCTCATTTTCTTCCTCTCGCTGGCGGGCATTCCGCCTCTGGCCGGATTCATCGCCAAGTACGCGGTGTTCGCGGCGGTGATCGAATCGGCCCTGGCGACCGGACAGGCTCACGGACAACTGCTGATGTGGCTGGCCGTGGTGGCCGCCCTCAATGCCGTGGTCTCCCTCTTCTACTACCTGCGGATCGTGGTCGCCATGTTCATCGAGAGGGAGTCGCTCCCGGTCCCGTTGAGCTTCTCCGTGGGGGTCTGGTTCGTCCTCCTGGTCACAGGGTTCTTTACGATTTTCATGGGGATCTACCCGGATCCTTTCTTCGACCTGGCCCGAATCGCCAGTCTCCCGCTGGTTTTCTGACGGTCCCGGACGGTTCCGTACAGACCCGCCGGGGAAAATGGCGTGGTTCGTCCGGTATCCGGGACACGGATCGGGATGCGGAAAGAGTTGCGAAACGGCAAGCGGCAGAAGGGAGGCGTCTACGCCCGGGTGGCTCGATACAGTTCCATCATTTTTCTGCTCCCTTCGTGTCTCCTGGCCGGCTACCTGATCGGACGCTTCCTGGACCAGCGCCTGGAGTCCGATCCCTGGATCTCTATGGCGGGATTGCTGCTGGGGGGAGTCGCCGGCCTGGTCCGGGTCGTTCGGATGTTCGGCAGGTAAGTCTTGGAGCGGATCTCACGCAACGCCGCCATCCTCCTGGCCGCCATCTCCCTCATCGGGGGATTGGTTTACGGATTCTGGACGGGCGTATCCATCCTGGCCGGAGCAGTGGCCGCGCTCATCAATCTCAAGGTACTGGACCGGCTGGCCGGACGGCTCCTGGCGCCGGACGGGAAGCCTTCGGCCCTGCGGTTTCTGGCCCTGAACGGAGGTCGCATGGTATTGATGCTGGGAGGCCTCTTTGCTATGATGCAAATTCCTTTTTTGAGTGTGCCGGGGGCGGTCCTGGGACTTTCCGTACCCATCCT
>JAJECR010000160.1 GCA_022821935.1 Candidatus Latescibacterota bacterium | reverse complement strand
TGATGACCAGTTCCGCGACCGAATCCAGCTGGATATGGGTGCCCATACCCCCAAGAAGGGGGTCCTCCAGGGAGGCGCCGTCAACGTAGTAGGAGATCTCATTCCCCCGGCCGCCGCGAACGTGCAAGTCGCCTTCCGCGTCCCGGACCACGCCGTTCTGGAGAAAGATCAGATCCGACAGGTCCGTAACGGGCAGGGACTCGATTTCCCGGGGAACGATCAACTCGCTCGAAGCCGTCAGGTCCGACCGGGGCGAAGTTCTCGGAGCGGTAATCGTTACCGGTTCGGCCAAGTCGAGTATGGTCGTTTCCAACTCGAAATCGATCCGCGTCGACCGATCGCTGTTGACGGTCAACACCTGGGTTCGGACGGGAAGGTAACCGATCATCTGGATTTCGACCCGGTAGGTACCCACGGGAACGTTGAGTATGAAATACTCTCCGTTCAAGCCGGATATGGCCCGCAATTCGGTTCCTTCAACGCGTATGGTGACCCCGGCCAGCGGATCCCCTGTGGCCGCGTCCCGGACGAATCCCGTGACTTTGCCGGACGTAACCGCGTGTGCGGTAAATGGCGCCAGGCCGAAGCAAAGAACCAGTAGAAATACGATGCGTTTCATCATGCGTCTCGATTTCAAGGACGAAACAAGGCCTGCGGGCAAGGCCTCACGAACCAACTCAGTCCCATAGGTATATTTAGCCATCCTCACAAGGACGCAAATAACATGCCGAAATGTCCGGAAGCGAAGTATTCGCCCGACGAAGGATAACTTTGACGTATTCTGGGGCTGAATCCGTACGTCGCAGGCCGGAAGCCGGAAAAGCCCTTCAGAACGCTATGAAAGATTTTGCACATGATCAGCCGCTCCGTATCGCGGCGTACCGTGCTTCGAAGTATCGCTTCTTCTCCCTGTAGCTATGCGCTTCTTCTAATCTGCGCCGCTTTTCCGCCCCGTTTGCATAGATGTCGATTTTGCGGCAAAGGGTGTCGAGTGCGCCGGCAAGGGCCGCGCCGTTCAGGACGCCGCTCCGGATCAGGTTCTCCAGCGCGCGTATGCGGAATCGGTCCATGCCCCAGTAGGCCTGCGACAACTGGTCTTCGTGGCCGCCGAACTTCAACAACAGGGGTTCGTCGACGTAGAGCACGGGTTCCCGCGCGCACATGCGCAGCCACAGGTCGTAGTCTTCGCACACCGGCAGTTCCGGATCGAACGTGCCGTAACGGTCGAACAGGTCGCGGTGTATCAGCGCGGAAGACGGAGAAATGACGCATAGAGGCAGACACTGATCGAAGATGTACCCCCCGTACTTGGCGTGTTTTTTCATAGGATTGACCCGCCTGCCCCTGCGGATCCAGATTTCATCGGTGTGGCAGAAACGGTATTGCGGCTGGCGTTCCAGGGCCTGGAACTGTTTTTCCAGCTTGCGTGGGAGCCATTCGTCATCCGAGTCGAGAAAGGCGATCCATTCGTGCTTCGCCACGCGGATGCCATGATTCCTGGCCTGACTGACCCCCTTGTTTTCCTGTCGAATGTAACGTACTTCGGGGAAATGCCCCATCAGAGCCGGAGTCGCGTCCGTGGAACCATCATCGATCACGATGATTTCCGAGGGCGAAAGCGACTGGTCCAGAACGGAACGGACCGCCGCCGGCAACCGTTTCTCCCGGTTGTACGTGGGAATCACGACGGATACGGAGATGGCTTTCGTCTCCATGTGGCGTCACCGGCTGGATTGGACTCTCCCGGCAGGAGACTGCCTCCTGGGAGAGGGTTTCGGCGCTACAGGTCGTATTTCTTGATCTTGTACTGAATGGTCCTGACCGTCACTCCCAGGGCTTCCGCCGCCTTCGTGCGGTTGCCGCCGGACTCCCGCAGGGCCTGTTGAATGAGGAGCTTCTCCGCCTGTCCCCTGGTATCCTTCAGGGTACCCTGGACGGGACCGGTATTCGACACGATGGCGGGGGCATGGGTCAGGTTGGGCAGATGTCCGGGGAGGATGCGTTCCCCGTCACTCAATACCACGGCGCTCTCGATGGCGTTTTCCACTTCCCGGATGTTCCCGGGCCAGTCGTACCCCATGCAGATCTCCAGCGCGTCGTCGGATATGCACTTGTCCCCGAGCCCGTTCTCCTCCGTGTATTTCCGGATGAAATAGTCGATGAGCGGCGGGATGTCATCCCGGTGATCGCGCAGGGGAGGCACCACGATAGGTATGACGTTGAGCCGGTAGTAGAGGTCCTGCCGGTAGCGCCCTTCCGCGACTGCGTCCTCCAGGTTCCGGTTGGTGGCCGCGATCACCCGGACGTCGATATGCAGCTGCTCGGTCCCGCCCAGTCTTTCGAATCGGCGTTCCTGCAACACGCGCAGCAGCTTGACCTGGACGGAACCACTGATTTCACCTATTTCATCCAGGAATATCGTCCCGTCGGCCGCCCGCTCGAAATACCCTTTGCGCGTCGTGTTCAGCGCGCCGGTGTACGCTCCCTTCTCCGTCCCGAAGAGTTCGCTTTCCAGCAATCCCTCCGGAATGGAGGCGCAGCTTACGTCCACGAAAGGACGATCCCTTCTGAAACTCTTCGCGTGTATCGCCCGGGCGATCAGGCTCTTGCCCGTGCCGCTTTCTCCGAGCAGCAGCACCGTGGTATTGGCCCTTGCGACCTTTTCCACCCGCTCGAATATGCCCTTGATCTGCTCGCTTTCGCCGATGATGTCCGGGTCGGGGATGGAGGAAGACTTCGGTGACGCTTCCATCCGCCGCCTGTTCTGTTTCTCCTGCAGCGCGCCCTGTATGGCGGCGAGCAGTTCCTCCATCTTCAGCGGCTTGGTCAGGTAGGAAAATGCGCCGTCGCGCATGGCCTTCACGGCCGTCTCGACCGTGGCGAAGGCCGTCATCATGATGATACTCGTTTCCGGCGAGGTGCCGGTCACGCGCTTGATCAGGTTCAGGCCGTTCACCCGGGGCATTTTCATATCCGTGAGCAACACGTCGAAATGACGCTTGCGGGCCGTTTCGTACGCCTGCTCGCCATCAGTCACTCCGGTGACTTCATAGCCTTCGTCCGACAGCAACTCGACCAGTCCCTCCCGGGTGTTGCGGTCGTCTTCCGCGATCAGGATGCGTTCCATGAAAGTCCTCTGTTCCACCTTTCCCCGAGGGTCCGGCTATTCCGTGCCAACCGACTCGGATGGTTGTCCGGCGACCGGTTCGGCCGCGTCTGCCTCCAGCGCCGGGAGGGACAGGATGAAGGTCGTCCCCGCGTCCGGCTCGCTCTCCGCCGTGATCCGGCCTCCGTGTTTTTCCACGATCTGCTGGGCAATGGGCAGACCCAGTCCCGTGCCGGTCGACTTGGAGGTGTAGTACACTTCGAATATACGATCCAGCTGGCCGGGATCAATACCCCTTCCGGTATCCTGAAACTTCACATTGACGTGCGGGCTATTTCCGATAGGGTCCAGGGTCAGGTCGCCGCTGTGCCGGGGCAGTACCCG
>JAJECR010000235.1 GCA_022821935.1 Candidatus Latescibacterota bacterium | reverse complement strand
TGGGCGATCCGGTCGATGGGCTTCTGCGTGGCCGAAATGCCGATCCGGGTGAGCGGCTCGGGGGTGATCCACTCCAGCCGCTCCACCGAGAGCGCCAGGTGCGAACCCCGCTTGTTGCCCACCAGCGCGTGGATCTCGTCGATGATGAGCGTGTGCACACCCGTAAGCATGCGCCGTCCGCCGGTGCTCGTGAGCAGCAGGTAGAGGCTTTCCGGGGTCGTCACCAGGATGTGGGGCGGGTGCTTTGTCATGGCGGCGCGCTCGCTCATGGGCGTGTCGCCCGTGCGGACCGCCACGCGGATGGGCACGTCGGGCCGGCCGCGCTCCTTCAGGATCGCCTTGATGCCCTTCAGCGGGACCTGCAGGTTGGCGTGGATGTCGTTGCTGAGGGCCTTCAGGGGCGACACGTAGACGATCTGGGTGCCTTCGTCCAGCGAGCCGTACTGGCTCTGGCGGACCAGGTCGTCGATGGATGCCAGGAAGGCCGCCAGGGTCTTGCCCGATCCCGTGGGCGCGGCGATCAGGGTATTGCGGCGCTCCTTGATGACCGGCCAGGCCCGCTTCTGGATGTCGGACGGTTCGTCGAACTGTCCGTCGAACCAGGCGGCCACGGCGGGATGGAAGAGGTCGTTGGTCATGTTCATATTTCGTGCGTGGCAGTGGCAGGTTGATGACGAAGAGGAAAGTTCCTATAGACTATAATACAACGATCTTGCATATAACTTCTTGATTTGATCATCCGCCAAAGCCTCGCCACGACTTTAGCCTTATCTGCCGTTCGACTCACGCCTCGTACAACACCGGACAATACGCGGGATCGTCCAGGTGACTCACGTAGTAGTCGTCCCGGCCTTCTACCGGCCTGGATTTCTCGGTCCGCAGGTGGAAGGCGAAGCTTCGGCGCGGCCCCATCGAGGTATTGGGTCCGCTGGCGTGGTAAGTATGCCGGTCGTGGAAGCTGACGGCCCCGGGCGACAGGACCGCGGAAGCTTCTTCCCAGGTCTGCCCATCCGGAACGGGGATGTCTTGCCGCTGCGCCTCGTGGTCGTGCCCGAAGAAGTCTCCGCTGTCCAGCAGGCCCCACCGGTGGGAGCCCCGCAGGAACCGCATGGGTCCTGAATCTTCGGTCACGTCGCTCACGGCGACCCAGGCCGTGAAGAGCTCGCCGTCCAGGTATCCCCAGTACTGCTTGTCCTGGTGCCAGCCGACATTGCCCGTCACCTCGCCGCCGGGCGGCTTGTAGAGCATCTGCGAGGCCCACAACTGGACGCGCCTTGCGCCCAGCAGGGCCGCGGCCCACCTTCCGATTTCCGGATGGGTAGCCAGTTTGTAGATCGTCCGGTCCGAAAGATGCGCCTGATCGATCTTGCGGATGCGCTTCGGGTCGTCGCCGGGACGCCACGACCGTCGCGGCGGCTCACCGGTCTCGTACTCGCCTGCCATGACCCGGTCCATGCGAGCCGCGATCCGATTAATCAGGTCCCCGGGAATGATGGGCGGTGAAAAGTAAAAGCCGTCACGCCGGTATCGAGCCTGCGCGTCACCAGGAATCGCGATCGACATGCTACGCCTTCTGTGTGGAAATCATCATCCGATCTTCACTCGTCCTGTGCCTGGCTGGCCGGTCCGCCGCCTGTCGGTATTTCGGTATGGGAATCGTCATCAGGTCCTCGATCTCCCGGCGAACGTATTTCGTCAGATCCGTACCCGTCAGATCTTATTCGTCGGGCAGCGCGCTCTTGTACGTGACGCTTCCACGCGCCTCGGCAAATTCCTCGCCCGCCTTTTCGAGCAGGTCCGGGTTCCTCAGGAGATCCAGGCCCGTCATTGCCATGGCCTTTGCGGCGAAGAGCATGCCCTTGCTGCCGATGCTCGAACCGGAGGAAGCCACCATCTGCCAGCTGTGGGCGGGCGTGCCCAGGGGCCAGCAGCAGGTCGTGATCTGACCCGTGGGCGTGATCCAGCTCACGTCGCCCACGTCGGTCGATCCCTCCACGGGAAGCCCCGCGTCGGCATGGGGCAGCACCTGGGTCCACAAGGGATTCTCGATGCTTTCGCTTATGGTATCTTTCTGCGTGGACTTCTGCATCCGGTCGAAGGCGCCCTGGACCGCTTTATCTGGAAAAGTGGCCTGGAGTTGCCGCGCGAACCGCCGCTCCTCCGCGGTGAAGGCGAGATCGTCGACGGCCTGCATGTTCCTGAGCATCAGATCCGAGACGGTGTTGTTCGGCAGGACGTCGTAGCAGCCGGCGATGAACTCGATGTCATGGGTCGTGCCGCTCATGAGTGCGGCGCCTCGGGCGATGTCGAGCACCCGTTCGTACATGGCGTCCACCTGCTCCCGTTCCGGCGCCCGGATGTAGTACCAGACCTGGGCGAAGGCCGGGACCACGTTTGGCGCTTCCCCGCCGCTGGTCACGACGCTGTGGATCCGGGCCTCCGAGATCACGTGCTCCCGCAGGTAGTTCATGCCCACGTCCATCAGCATGACGCCGTCCAGGGCGCTGCGGCCCAGGTGGGGCGCGGCCGCCGCATGGGAGGCCACTCCGTGGAAATTGACCTTGAAGGAGTTCAGGGCGAGAGAGGAGCCGTTCCACACCAGGTTCGTGCTGCCGGGATGCCAGGTAATGGCTGCGTCGAGGTCGTCGAACACGCCGTCCCGCGCCATCAGGACCTTGCCCACCACCTGTTCCTCGGCCGGGCAGCCGTAGTACCGGATCGTCCCGCCGACGCCGTCCCGCTCCATCGCCCGCTTGAGGGCCATGACCGAGCCCATGCACGCCGTGCCATACAAGTTGTGGCCGCAGCCGTGGCCGGGACCGCCCGATTCGATGGCCTCCCGCTCCGCGGACACCGTCTGCGACAGGCCCGGCAGCGCGTCGTATTCGCCCAGGAAGCCGATGACGGGATCTCCCGAACCCCAGGTGGCGACGAAGGCTGTGGACATCCCGCCCGCGCCCCACTCGACAGAGAAGCCATCCGCCTCCAGTTCCCGCGCGAGCAGTTCCGATGCGTACGTCTCCTGCAGGGCGATCTGGGGATGGTCCCAGATGTCTTTGGCAACCGTGGACAGGCGGCCGTCCTGGCTGTTTACGAAATCGACGATCAGTTTTTCAGCGCTCATGGGCCTGCGTCTCCGTTTGAGGTGCGGATCGTAATTGCAATGTCAGAAAATCCCGGTGAATCGTACCATTGAACTGGTGCGTCTCCGTTTGGGTGCGGATTGTGATTGCGATGGACCGGCAAATCATAGATGGGCCGACTATAGGCCGGCAAGTCATGTGTAAGGGGTAGAGAAGAGACAAAGAAACAGTATAAACCCGATCCGGCGGGCTGGCAAGCGATCCATGCCGGTTCGGAAGTCTCTTCCCGTATGATGTGCCGGCGTGATGTACCGATATGATGTACCGGCGCATCGATTCACCTGAATCGCGATGCAGATCTTGACTGGGGCGCTCCGGCAGCGTTCCTTTAATTCACGGGAACAGGCACGGATTCGAAGTTACGGCAGACGCGAAACAGGCCCTGATGCGAAGTCTAAAGCAGGCGCGAAAGCAGGCGCGAGAATAGGCGCCACAGCAGACACAAAAACAGGCGCGACCAGGCCATGCGCATGTTCGATCGGAAATTCGGCGATCGCCTCATCGAGGGATTATCTGCGACACCGGCGGTTTACCTGTTCAAAGACGGGCAGGGAGCGGTCCTTTACGTGGGCAAGGCGGGGAACATCCGGCGGCGCCTGCAACAGTATCGGAACGCCACCCGGCGCAAGGTGCACCGGAAGATGCGCGCGCTGGTTCGCGAGGCCAGTACGCTGGAGGTCATTCACCGGGATTCAGAGCGCGAGGCGCTGCTGCTCGAGAACGCGTTGATCCGCAAGCTGCGTCCGCCGCACAACGAGGACGGCACCTACGATTTCCTGTACCCGGCGATCGGGATCGGCGGCACCGAAAAACAGGTGCTGCTCTGCTTCACGACCCACGTGGACGCGTGGTCGGATCTGGATCTGCGCTGGTACGGCGTGTTCAAGTCGCGCAGGCGGTCGCAGGCCGCCTTTAATGCCCTCGTCTATCTGCTCGGCCTGATCGGGCACATCGAAAGGACCGTCCATCTCCCGCCGCACGAACGGATACGCGGTTCCCGTCTTACCGGGTTCCGCCGGCTGACGCCCGAAATCGTGACCTCCCTGGACGTCTTCCTTTCCGGCGCTGGCCAGGACGCGCTCGTCCCCCTGACCCGGCTGTTGCTGGAGAAACCGCTCGCCCGCCGGGACGCGGGAGAGGTCCAGCGGAACATCCGGATGCTGTCGCACTTTCACGAACGGGACCTTGCGCCACTGCGCACTGCCCTGCGATCCGGTGACCGAACGGGGACGTACGTCCCGCAGGACGAGCGGGACGTGCTGTTCCTTTCCACGGACGAGCGTTATGATGAAAGTAAGGAAAGTAACTAAGTCCTTTCATTGTTATGTAGTGTATATTGGCTATTAAGGCTGACCGCGTCTTCTCGATTCCCTCGGTACCGCCGAAATCAACATTTGCCCATAGCCAGGACATAAATCGCATCTACACCTGCTTGAGTTGCATTTAATAGAGAGAAAAGAGAGCACCCATGTTCAAAAGCGTAATGCAAAACGTATGGGCCTTTGATGCGGAATGGGTCCCCGATCCCGAGGCGGGACGCCTGCTTTACGACCTACCGGCCGACATGCCCGACCGGGAAGTCGTCCTCGAGATGTGGCGCATGAACGGCGCCACAGCAGAAAAACCGAGACCTTTTCTCAAGTACGCCATGTCCCGTCTGGTCTCCATCGCCATGGTGACCAGGAGCCAGGACCCCCAGGGGAGGGTGTCGCTCGACCTGCGGGTGCAGCCCCGGGACCCCGAAAACCCGGAGGATTGCAGGGAATCGGTGATCCTTTCCCGTTTCCTGGATAGCGTGGGCCGGCGCGTGCCCCAGCTCGTCGGGTTCAATTCGACGGGATCGGACCTGCCGATCATCATTCAGCGGGGCATCATCAAAGGCATTGCCGCGGCCGGGTTCTGCAAGCGGCCGGACAAACCGTGGGAAGGATACGATTACTTCTCGCGCGCGAGCGAGTGGAACGTGGATCTGATGACGGCCATCGGAGAGTGGGGCAAGGCGCGCCCGTCCCTGAAAGAGATGGCGGTGCTGTCGGGCATACCCGGCAAGATGGGCGGCTTTGACGGGGATAGTGTAGCCGAGGCCTGGCTCGACGGCGAGATCAGAAGGATCGCGGAATACAACCAGCACGACGCGGTGACGACCTATCTCGTCTGGCTGCGCATCGCCCATTTCGCCGGGTTTTTCAACGACGAACAGTACCGGGAAGAACAGGACCTGACGCGTTCCATGCTCGAAGAGAAGGCGAAATCACCGGAGAACGGGCACCTGGCTGACTACATCCGGGAATGGGACCGTTTGAGGGGATGAAGGGGGTAGGTTGATCATTTCTCATATGAACATCTCCACGCACCACGATTTAAACCCATGGTCCCGGTAGAACTTGAGCACCCTGTCCAGGTCCTTTGTGGCGGAGTGTACGCGGAATCGATGAATGCCGTTTCCGTTGGCAATTCCTATCATCCGCTCGACAAGCTTGCCGCCGACCCCCGCGCTTCGGTAGGGTTCCCTGACATACAGGTCGTGGATTTCCAGGTGGGGCTCTCCTTCTTCGAAGACACACAGGTCGCGGCTGATGTGCACCGCGCCGCTGCTGTACCCTATGATCTCACCCTCAACGACGGCCACCAGCAAATACGGACTCAGGGCTTCCCGTATTTCTTCGGCTGAACTGGGACCGAAACCGTAGGTGACTTCTTCCGCTTCCCACTCCAGGTCCAACTCGTGCACAGCCTTTACATCCTCAGGCTGGCATTCGCGTATGATCAGGTTTTCCATTAGAAGCCTCTTCTATTTGGCTGTTGTCCGGTCTGATATGGGGATGGCTTTTCCTGGCACAGGTTCGATGGTGACCGGTTCTGCTGCCGGGTTCCGGCAGTTTGCATCTGTGGTTTCCTTGACGCCCGCTTCTTATTGCTTATCATCTATGACATCACTTTAAACACTATCCCGCAACACCTAGAGGAACCATGCGCACCAAATTCACCCTGTCTATCCTGCTCCTGGCCTTCCTCACCGCCCAATCCTGCCGTGACGGTACACCCGAACCCACCCGGGAAGATCGCAAGACCGCCGTGGTGGCCGCCCTCGATGCGCTAGTGGCGGAACTGGTGGCGGAGCGACCGGCGGATGCCGCAGCATATACGCTACGTTTGCAGGCCTATCTGGACGCCTATCCCGCTTTTTACGGCAGTGCCGTCGTATTACTGGACGAGGCTGGCACAATAACCGGTAGCCCTTACGTCTATCGCACGCCGGACGGCTATGCTACCCGCGACCTCGCCACACCGTCTTACAACATAGAGGGACAGGATTGGTTCAAGATGCCACTGGAGGCGAACGCGGGTATCTGGACCGCCCCTTACTACGATGAAGGCGGCGGTGAAATCTGGATGATAACGCGCTCGGTCCCGGTGCGTGGCGATGAAGGTGTTTTCGCCGTCGTCACCACAGATCTGCCTGTAGAGCCCCCTGGAAAGGAATGACCGTTGACCCAACAGACCGGTCAACCCGCGGTGCAACCTGCCGACAAACCCGAAACACAGCCGGGCATGCCCATGGAGATCCTGGGCATGTACCTCTTCATCGCCAGCGAACTCATCGTCTTCATCACACTGCTGTTCATCCTGTTCTGGCTGCGGTCCGGTCTCGTGGCGGACTGGCCCCCGCCGGACCAGCCCCGGCTGCCCATTGGGATCACGGGAGTAAACACCCTGTTTCTCCTCGTCAGCGGATACACGATGCATCGCGCCTACCGGGCCGTGAAGCAGAACCTGACCGCGCAACTGACCCGGTGGCTGATGGGCACATGCGTGCTGGGCGTCGTCTTCCTCACGGTGCAGGGGTTCGAATGGATCCGGCTGATTCACTTCGGGTTGAGCATGACTTCGAGCCTGTACGGCGCCATGTTCTACACGATCATCGGACTCCATGCCATCCACGTGCTCGTGACCGTCCTCGTACTGCTATACCTCTGGGTAAAATCCTCCTCCGGAGTCTATACTTCTGAAAGGCATACCGGCGTGGTGTTGGGCTACATGTTCTGGCTCTTCGTCGTCCTCATCTGGCCCATCCTCTATGTTTTGGTCTACCTGGTCTGAAGTAACGGGAACTGCATAAGGATGGGACCGGTCAATGGCAGGACTGAGGCTAGCGCCTCAGGGTCGTTAATATCCCTTCGACGTTTCCGAGACGGCCATTCATATCATGTATCTCGTTTCTTACGTCACATATCTCATTTCTCACGCCCGCAACTTCCATCCGTACGGAACTTATCTCATCCTTTAATTCTCTACGATGTTCTTTCAACTCGTTTCTTAGTTCTTCTCTGCCATTCTTCGCTTCCCGCCAGAAGAAGATAAAAGCACTCACTAAGACACCCGGCGTGATGATCAGTTGTGCGACTTCCATAAGCGCCCCTTGAGTTCAACCTAGCTTAAATCTATTGATATACCTTGTTGGATTCTATTGTAAGCGGTCCGCTCGACGGACATTTCAATCGGATCTGTATATGAATCACCCGTACTAGTC
>JAJECR010000054.1 GCA_022821935.1 Candidatus Latescibacterota bacterium | reverse complement strand
CCCCAGTCGTCGTCCGCGCCGCCGCTGGCCAGGTTCATGCCGGTCGGGTTCTCGACGACAACCCGCTCATGGAACCCTCCGGGCAGGTCCCTCGGGATGAAATGCATCTTGCCGATACTGGCGCACCAGTAGCCGTTTTCCGCGAGGTCCTGCACCCAGTTTCGGTGGCTTCCCCAGGGCTGGAAACTGTAGACGCCCGTGTTATGGGGGTACATGCCCGTGAAGACGGCGGCCCGCGAGGCCACGCACGTGGCGCCCGGACAGTAGGCCTGCCGGAAGGAGACCCCTTCCCGGACCAGCCTGTCGTGAGCCGGGGTGGTCATGTGGGGATTTCCCCAGCCGCGGATCGTATCGATTCGCTGCTGGTCGGTCATGATGAGGATGATGTTGGGGCGGTCCGCGGCCATCCATAGGCTCCAGGGTGTGGCAGGAGAAAGGGTGTTTGTGCGATACGCGATGGGCCCGATGGCACATCTGCTCTGCGAAGGGCTCCCATCGCATCGGAGTCGACGTAGCTGCGAGATGCGCGACGGGTCCGATGGGCACCCGATGGATCGACCGGGCAGACGCACGCGGCAATGACCGGGCAGATGCGCGTGTGAATGACCGGGCCTCCGCTACGCCACCCGGTCCTCCATCGTATCGGTGTCGCTTTCTTCGGATGGGGGATGCAGTCGGCTGACCACGGCCTTGATGATCCGCTGTCCCTCTACCTCGCGCACCACGATCCGGAAGTTCCGGAACGGAACGGCCTCTCCGGGTTCGGGCACCCGGCCGAGTTCGTTGAAGACCAGGCCGCCGACGGTTTCGAATCCGTCCGGCGTGATATCCAGATCCAGGATGTCGTTCAGCGTGTCTATGTTGAGCCTGGCATGGACGAGGAACGAGCCGTCTGACAGCGACTCGTACATCGGATCCTCGTCGTCGTATTCGTCCTGGATCTCTCCGACGATCTCTTCGAGCAGATCTTCCAGGGTCACCAGGCCCGCGGTCGTCCCGTGTTCGTCCACGACGATGGCCAGGTGGATTTTTTCCTGCTGGAACTCCTTCAGCAGTTCCGCGGCTTTCTTGGTCTCCGGCACGACGTAGGGAGGGCGAAGGAGGTCTTCCAGTTCCTTTTCCCCTTCAGGATCCTCGCTTAGCTGGAGCAGGTCCTTGGCGTAGGCCACGCCCACGATGTCGTCGACGGAATCGCCGTAAATCGGAATCCTGGAATGTCCCATCTCGCGGATGAGCTCGAGCAGTTCAGGTATCGGCCGGGACTTTTCCGCGCACACCATGTCGACCCGCGGCACCATCACTTCCCGTACGCTGGTGTCGTGCATTTCGATGATGCTGCTGATCATCTCCTTGTCGTCGGGCTTCAGCTCGCGGGTTTCTTCGAGCTCGAGTACCCGGTGCAGTTCGTCGTCGAGCCAGTAGGGATTGCGCCCGCTGCTGAAGAGTCCCCCCCGCGCCATGCGCCGGTTCAACACCAGGAGCGGTGTGATCAGCGGCCAGAACAGCCAGTAGCTGACGAGGACCAGTACGGCGGAGACGCGTACGGTCAGGTCGGAGTACCGGGACACGAGGAGTCTCGGAAGCCACTCGATCAGGATAAGTAACAGCCCGATGGCGACCAGTGCCGAGAAAGTCAGTGTGAGGGTCGAGCCGAGGGATTCGGTAAGCGGCGGCGCCAGGGTCAGGGCCACTACGGAGATGACGACGCCGACCGTGGTGATGGTCTTTCCGATAAGCAGGGTGGTGAACAGGCGTTCCTGGTTGTCGAGCCACCGGGTAACGCGGCTGGATTGTCCGCCTTCGTGGGCGGCCTTGAGTTCCTGGAGCGTGGTTTTGGGCAGGCTGGAAAACGCGGATTCCGCTCCGGTCAGGAGCATGGCATAGAGGGTACAGCCGATCAGGATCAGCCATTCGACCAATAGGGGAATGTCGTCATCCACGACGCTTTTCTCCTATGTGACCATCCGGTTTCCCGCTGGTGTCCGCGGCCGCCGAGTAGACCCGCTCCTTTCCCCGCATCACTTTGCGTTCCGAAGCGTTGTGGTGGTCATATCCCAGCAGGTGCAGACACCCATGGACGACGAGCCGGTGCAGCTCGTCGTCCATGGACACATGATAACGGTCGGCCTGATCCCGGGCCCGGTCGACGGAAATGTACACGTCGCCCAGTGCTTCCTCGTCGAGCCCGGTGCCGTCGTCCAGATTGAACGAAAGCACGTCCGTCGCGCGATCCAGATGGCGATACTTGTGATTCAACCGCCGGATGTAGGGGTCGTCGACCAGTACCACGGTCACAGCCGCACGGTCTCGGCCTTCACCCCGAAGTACCCGGCAGACGGCACTACAGAGCGCCTCGCGCGGCACGTCCAGCGCGGGCAGGGTTGTTTCGATTTCAACAGTCAAGATGAAAGCAGGCGGGCTTACGGGTTCTCATGCCGTTCATATGCCTTGATGATGTCCTGGACTAGCCGGTGCCTGACCACGTCCGTTTCCGTCAGGTATACAAAGGCGATGCCCCGAATGTCCGCCAGGACGTCCTGGACGTGAACCAGTCCGGAAACCTTGTCCTCGGGCAGATCGATTTGCGTGATGTCGCCGGTTATGATCGCCTTGGAATTGGCGCCCAGGCGGGTCAGAAACATCTTCATCTGCGCCGTCGTCGTGTTCTGGGCCTCGTCGAGGATCACGAAGGCGTTGTTCAGCGTCCGGCCGCGCATGTATGCCATGGCGATGATCTCGATGGTCCCGTCTTCGATGAGGCGTCCGGCCTTGTGGTTCGGGATCATGTCGTGCAGCGCGTCGTACAGGGGCTTGAGGTACGGGTCGACCTTTTCCCGCGGATCGCCGGGGAGAAACCCGAGGCTTTCGCCCGCTTCCACGGCCGGCCGCGCCAATACGATCCGGTCGACTTCTCCCCTGCGGAGGGCCGAGATGGCCATGGCTACCGCCAGGTAGGTCTTTCCCGTGCCGGCAGGTCCGATGGAGAACACGATGTCGCATTTCCGGACCTGGTCCACGTACTTCTGCTGGTTGGGACTCCGCGCCCGGATCCGTTCCCGCCGGGACAGCACCTCGATCGATTCGCCGTCGTAAGTACCTGTTTCTTCGCCGTTCTTCTTTACCGTCTTCGTAGCCCGGATGATGTCGTCTACTTCGCGCTTGCGGCCCTGCTGGACAGACTTGATCATTTCGCGCAGCACGCTGGTGATCTGCCTGACCTCTTCCGCTTTGCCCGTGATCACGACTTCTTCGCCCCGGGCGGTGATTTTCGCGTCGAATTCGCTTTCTATGGCGCGCAGCCTGGAGTCGTACTGGCCGTAGAGCGCGAGGGGATCGATGCCCTTGGCCGACAGTCGATGCGTTACCGTGTTTTTTAATGATGGCATAGATTGGCAGGTCAATGCATGTACGGCGCGATCCGACCGCCTGTTCCCTTCGCCTCGGACAGGCAACCATTGCACCTTGTTTCCCGTAACTCGAATCTAACGGATAAGCCGGCCTGTGTCAAGCGGATTCCGCCGGACGAAGGCCGGCCGCAACGCTCCTCAAAACGGCGCGTGCGTGGCGCGTGTGTGGCGCGTGCGTAATGTATCTACGGCGGGCTAGACGGCGTGCTGCGCAAGTCCGCGGCTGTCGAGCAATGCGTCGAAATCCGCCGTGATCGTGTGGATACGCCGCCGGACATGTTCGGCGGACATCCTTATGCGGTCCGCCGTATCGGCTTCGATCAGTCCCCTGTCACAGGCCTGTCGAAGCTCCTCCTCGTCCAGTACGCGGCACCTGCCGTCCGGAAAGAACCACAGGTCCAGCAACTGGTCGTCGTACTCCACGCGGTCAGGTCCGATCCGCACCCGGTCGCAGAGGTGTACGTAGTGCCCGACGAGGCTTCCGTCCGGTCCGATCATCTTCCACAGGATGTACTGAAGTCCTTCTTCGTAATAGGCCAGGGTCAGCGTGCCCGGAGGAATCAGAATGTCCCCCTGCCGGTATTCCCGTGCGGACCGGTAGGAGATCACCATGCGGCTGCCCCCGCGGTAGAGCAGGCGGCACGAGAAGGACTGGTCGGGCTTGCCGAGGTTGTGCTTGATTTCCGTGACGGTGCCGGCCATGGAAGGATCAGGCGATCCTTTCGAGGACGGCCCGGATTTCCGTCACGAGTGGTCCGTTCCCGTGTTGCCTGTACCAGGAACGGATACGCGGATAGATCTCTTCCATGGGGATCTTCCCTTTGTTGTCCCGCATGATCGACTGGCATTCCTCCGGGCGGGGTCCCCAGCGGGCGACCTCGTTCAGACCGTCGTCCATGAAGACGAGGTAGGGTATGGCCTTCGAACCGTCCGTGAGATAACGGTCCATGATATCGAGGTTCTCGTCCCTGCGGAAGATCCGGTACGCGATGGACGGACTCTGCTCCAGCAGGCGGATGATGGGCGGCAGGCTCTGCACGACGTCTCCGCACCAGTCCTCCGCCAGGATGAGCACCTTCAAGGGGGTCGTGATGGAGGCAAAGAACCCGGCGTCCTCCGGATCCAGCGTAACGCGCTCGTAATTCTCATGGAATCTCTCGAGATTCTTCTCGCTGTGCTGCATGTAGTCATCCCAGCGGAATCCCGAGGCGAATCGATCTTCGGAAACAACGGGCATGGCGGCTCCAGGCGGTATTCAGGTTGAAACAATGCGGGTCATATATGCGTCAGGCGAACCATTCGGTCCGTTCCGCGGCGGGTACTCTCTTCTGGGCGGGGACCTGCGCGGGATATCCGGTGTAGAGGAATCCGACGATTTCTTCCACGCGTGAATCGATTTTCAGCAGTTCCAGCGTATCGGGATCCCGGATCAATCCCCCCGTGCTCCACTGCATGCCGATGCCCTCTTCCCAGGCGGCCAGCGCGATGTTGTGTATGGCGCAACAGGTGGCGGCGTAATCCTCCCTTTCCCGGAAGGCGTCCTCGTCCTTCTTGCAGACCACGCCGATGACGACGGGCTTGGACATGATCTTGGCATAGCCCTTCTCCGTGGCCTTCCGCAGGACGGT
>JAJECR010000161.1 GCA_022821935.1 Candidatus Latescibacterota bacterium | reverse complement strand
CATCGCGATGGTCCCGTGCTGAGCGACTGCACTTTGATTCCCACCAGGTTCTGGCGAGATCATCCCGATCCCGAAGTGCGTGGCTTCTATGGCCTGATGACCACCCGTTCCAGGCAGTATGCCGAGGCCTTTAGTTGAATGTTCGGGAGTAAACAAGAGCCAGGATGGGATCGTCTGTTGAGAATGGTATGAACTGGCACAGATCGGAGAGCGCATGTCGAATACACGTCCGCAAGTACTCATCGCCTGCAGTGAACGTGTCCGTAATGGCTATCTGCCACCGAATGAACTGACCCGTCTTGAGGCGTTTGCCGACTGGAAGTGGTTCCACTCAGAGGGCGGCGGCATTTACGATACCAGCACGGATCCCGAGACCACCGCGCAACTGGCAGGCGAAATGGCCGAAGTGGATGCGCTCGTGGTCTGCCACGGCGCGCCGAGGATCGACGCTACGATACTGGATGCCGCACCCCGGCTGCGTTTCGTCGGCGAACTGGAAGGCGACCGATTCGCCGCACGGCTGGACCTCGACACGTTATGGACCCGGGGCATCCGCACCGTAGATACGACGAACGGTTCCACCTATCCGGTGGCGGAATGGGCCCTGGCGCTGACGCTGATTTCCATGCGCAATGCCGGCGCGCTTTTTCGCCGGATTATCGAACGCAATACCCAGGACCGAAGTCTCATTCAGCCCATGGCGGGCATGCTCACCGGGAAGCGGGTCGGACTGATCGGCGGCGGACACATGGGCCGGCGGCTGATGAAACTGCTGCGTCCCTTCGAGGTGGAACTCTGGGTGCACGATCCATACCTGCCGCAGGAGTTGCCTGAGGCGCTGGGTTTCCTGCAGACCTCGCTTGAAAACGTGCTTTCCCAGTGCGACGCGATCATCTGTGTGGCGCCGCTCACGCCGAAGACCAGGGGCATGATCGGGCAGCGCGAGCTGGATCTCATACGACCGGGGTCGGTATTCGTGAATGTTTCGAGGGGGGCGATCGTCGACTCCGCCGCCCTGATCGAACGGCTCAAGCGCAATGACATCGCCGCGGGGCTGGACGTTTTCGATCCGGAGCCCATCCCCGAGGACAGCGAGATTATTGGCCTGCCCAACGTATTCCTGACGCCCCACTTCTCCGGACGCACGGGAGAGGAATATCCGCACTTCTTCCGCTTCATGGTCGATGAACTGGAACGGTTCTTCTCCGGCCACGAGACCTGGTTCAATCTGACGCCGCGATCGAAGGCCAACCGCGAGGGACAACAGTGACGCGCCCCAACCTGCTTTACATTTTCACCGACCAGCAGCGCGCCGATACGCTGGCCTGCTACGGCAATCACCAGATAGAAACCCCGGCGCTCAACGGATTGGCCTCGGACAGTTTCGTCTTCGAAAACGCCTACGTGAGCCAGCCCGTGTGCAGTCCGGCCCGGGCCACCATGCTGACCGGTCTCTGGCCGCACACGGCGGGTGTGCCGTCCTGCAACGTACCCCTCGCCGCCGACAAGCCGACCATCGCCGAGATGCTCCCTGAGGAATACGATACGGCCTTCATGGGCAAATGGCACCTTGGGGACGAGATCTTCCCCCAGCACGGCTTCAGGACCTGGGTAGGCACGGAAGACCAGTACCGTCGCGGTTACTCGGAAACGGACCGGTTGACCCAAGTCAGCGACTACCATCACTTCCTGGCAGATAAAGGTCACACGCCGGATATGGAGCTTCTGGGACAAAGGGTCTTCTCAAGACACTATGCGGCGTCCCTGCCCGAGGAATGCACCAAGGCATGGTACTTGGGCGAACGGGCGGCAGAATACATCAGGAACCAGGGCGACGCCCCCTTTGCCCTCTGCGTCAGCTACCTGGAGCCCCATCCCCCGCATACCGGTCCATTGAACGACTATTACGACCCGGACAGCCTGCCCACCGGACCGGCTTTCATGCGGCAGCCGCCCTTTGACGCACCGCTGCTCGTCCGCCTGATGGCGGCCTTTTACATGCAGTCCGAGAACTATGGGCTGGACCTGCGTACCGAGGCGGGCTGGCGGGCGCTTCTGGCACGTTACTGGGGCAACATCACCCTGGTGGATCGTTCAGTGGGGAAGATCCTGAAGGCCCTGGAGGAGAGTGGAAAGGCTGATGACACCATCGTCGTGTTCACCTCGGACCACGGAGAACTGATGGGCGATCACGGAATCCTGGGCAAGACGCTCATGTACGAGGAGTCTATCAAAGTGCCGATGGTGCTGCGCGCGCCCATGCTGGGTCACGCGTCGCGGCGAATCAGTGGACGATTCAGCCACATCGACCTGGTGCCCACCCTGATGGAACTGCTTGGTCTCGAACGACCAGCAAGGCTGCAGGGCCGAAGCCGCATACCCGTACTGCAAGGCCACGAAAACCTGGACAACGACGATGTTTTCGTCGAGTGGAGCGGCGAGGACGGGCATGCGCGGACCGGTCTGGGTGAAGCCGAACCGAACCAGAGCATGGTCCACCAGAATCGGACGATCGTGACCGCGGATGGCTGGAAACTCAACCTGTATGGGAAGGGCCAGGGGGAGTTGTACGATTTAAACGATGATCCATTTGAGTTGGAGAATCTGTATCATCAGGATGGGCAGAGGGGACGTATTGGGGAGTTGAGGGATAGGATAAGGGCGTGGCAGAAGGAGACGGGGGATGGGGTGGAGTTGGAGGTGTGATCACTTTTGGAATAGAATCGATGCGAAAAATGGTTTTTATCCCGGAGAGATGACGGCTTTTGGATTGCTGATTGCCCCGGACTGTCAGATGGAAATTGAGTTAGCTGAGTAAATCGCACGAGATAACGGGAATCACTTACCTTGAAGGACTCCAAATCATGGCCATGACTGATGAAGAACGTTTCCGATTCGATCTTGCGGGGTTTTTGGTACGACCCGCAATACTCACCGCTGAAGAAATCCGGGACATCCGCGAGCAGATCTACCTGATCAAGCACGATCCGGAATCGCTCCCACCGGAACACCGGGACGTCCCCGGTGGACCGTCGAGCGTCCTGATCGATCATCCGGCCGTCGTGGACGTCATCGAGGAGATCATAAGCCCGGATTTCCGGCTGGAGAACTGTTCCTGCGTGTGGCGCAAGAAGGGGGAAGAGCATGGGGAACTGCACGGCGGCGGTCCCAGGCAGATCGATCCGATCTTCGGGTACCGGGTGCAGCGCGAACAGATCTACGCCGGCATGGTGCGGGTGATCTTCGAGTTTACAGATATCCGGATGGAGGACCAGAGCACGCACTTCGTGGTGGGGAGCCACAAGGCGAATTTCCCCATGCATCCCGACCACATGTCCCTGGAGGAGGGCAAGCGTAGCGAATTCCTGATGACCTATGCCTGCCCGGCGGGCAGCGCCGTATTCTTCACCGAGAATACCTGTCACGCCGGTCCCAGGTGGAACCGGGACGAGCCCCGCGTGACCGTACTCAACGCCTATTCCCACCTGGCCACCCACTGGCACCGGCTGAAAACGCCTCCCGAGGTCATAGCCGGATTACCCCGCGAGAAGCAGGTTTACTTCCGCGAACCGTGGATCGCCGATTTCCGGACGAGTCCGGCTACCAGGAACACGGCCGAGCGGTTCATGGGAAACGACGAGCCGCCCGTTAGCTCCGATAACGAGCCGTAGCGGAAAAACTTTTTTCACGAGAAAACGAACTGATTTCCGACAAGAACTATTGATGGAGAAATCAGGGAGAAACAAGTTCGCATTCGTTGCTTGGGTGTTTGAAACTGTCCCTTCGTCATAGTCAGTTATCCCGGTCGGTGAATCAGCATGCATATCATCCATACGATAGAAGACCTGATGGGGGTACTGGACGGGTGGCTCGAAGCTTTGCGCGCCCGTATGCTGACCCGTGAAGTGCTGGAGTTGCCCCGGATCGTCTCGGACCTGGCCAGAAATACGGATCAACGGTTTGACCGTGTTGACCAGCGCATGGACAGGTTCGACCGCCGCATGGACCGACTGGAAAGCGACATGGGGGTTCTGAGAGGGGCGCACGCCAGGAACGCGGCCATGGAGTACGCGTACGATATAGCCGGAGAATTGGGTCTCGAAATGGTCTGGGTGCTGCGTGGAGCCGAGATAGGGTCGTTGGCCAGATCGAAGGCGGCGATGGACATACCCGCAAACGACCTGCGCAGTTTTCGCGCCGCCGATCTGATCATAGAGGCCAGGGACGATAAGGGCGAGATCTGCTTCGTCGCAGTCGAAGTTTCGTATACCGCCAACGGGAGGGATACGTACAGGGCCATCAGGAACGCGGATTTCATGTCCCGCTTTACCGGTAAACGCACGTATTCCGTAGTGACGGGTCTACGGAGAGACGACAGTATAGAGCATGCCATCGCGTCCGGGGATGTCCAGTGGTATCAACTGGCTCCTGAAGCTCTTGAGG
>JAJECR010000236.1 GCA_022821935.1 Candidatus Latescibacterota bacterium | reverse complement strand
ATCAAGTCGCTGGATATCCACGGCGTGGGCGACCAGGTGGTGGAATATCTCAACAGCGGTTTCGATGGGGCGGAGCTGCTTAAGGAGGTGGGCCGGGCGATTCTCTGGGACGATACCAACATGGAACTCCTGCCCACCCTGCGTGTCGCGTTCAACGAATGGGAAGGAGTCATGGGGGGCGACGCCGCCAGTGGATCGGGGCATCCGTCCCGATATCAGCTCCTGGTGGGACTGGTGCGATACGCCACGGACGTGCGGTTGAACAAGAACAGCATGGCGTCCATCAACACGGCCATGCGGTTTTCCGAGGGCAGGACGACCGTCGAGGTATTTGACGACTAGCGGTATTTGACGACTAGCGGTAACCAATAGGGGTAACGAATAGCGGTATGACGGATTGCAATGACGGAACAATAGAGAGGTAACCTGTTATGGCGACCGAACAGAACGGATTCGTAAGGGTGGCGGCTACCGACGAGGTGGTGGACGGCAAGCCGAAGGCGGTAAAGGTCGAGGGCAGAAGTATCGCCCTCTTCAAGCACAAAGGGTCGATATACGCCACGGACAATCAATGTCCGCACATGGGCTATCCACTCACGAGGGGGCGCGTCCGAAACGGTGTGCTGACCTGTGACTGGCACGGATGGAGTTACGACCTCGGCGGCGGCGGTTGTTTTACCGGCGGGTGCGACGACCTGGAGACCTTTCCGGTCGAAGTGCGTAACGGCGACGTCTTTGTGAGCGTAAGCGAAGGCGGATCCAAGCGGTCGGACGCGCACTTCCTGCTCTTGAAGGAAGGGCTCTACTCCACGGATCAGTGGACCATTTCCAAGGCCGTGGCCATCATGCTGGCCCGGGGCGTATCCGAAGAGGAGACATTGAAGCTCATCATCCGTCACGGCGGCCGCCACGTCGCCACCGAACGGGGGGCCAACGACGGCGGGGGAGAGGTCTCCGATTTCATCAACGGGATCAGGGTAGCCCGACAGTACGAGAGCGACGACCGCATCATCCCGCTGACCTTCGCCGCCCACGGCCTGTCGGGCCGTGCGGGTGACCGGCCCCGCATCCAGCAACTGCCCGATCCGATCACCTGGAAAAAACTGGAGGGTTGGATCCGGGTGTTCTCGAAAGACAAGAAATGGGAAGGTATAGAGAAGTGCCTGATCACCGCACGGCGGCTTGGCGGCCATGACGATGAAATGCTGCCTCTGCTCTACGAATGCGCCGTCGCGCCCCATTTCCTCGGCAATTCGAACAACCTGCTGAACATCGGCTACATCGCGGAAGTCCTCGAGGAATTCGGATGGGACGAGGCCGAGGAACTGGTCTGTAACCTCTCGGCCAAGATCCTGGGGCAGGAGCGGGGACTGCCCGATGAGATCCGGCAGTCGGCCATCGACCGGTTCATCGCCGACACGGAGACGCTGGATTCCATCGGTGACGGGCCGTCTGACGGTTCCGGCGTGGCGTTCGACGAAGACGCCTTCGCGGAGGGTCTGGTCAGCGGTGAGATCGGATCGACCTTCGGCGCGGTCACCCAGGCGCTGCGGGACGGCGTTTCGATCGAGCGGATCGTGACCACTATGGTGGTGCTTGCCGCGGACCGCATGGCGCGCACGCCGGTGAACATGAACCCCGGATGGGGCGGACTGGTCCGGGAGATGATGATGGCCTCCGCGGTCCGCAAGGCGTTGCGGTTCGGCGGCCACAGGGTCGCCGCCCAGGGTCTGTACCACGTCGCCTGGCAGTTCTACGGCGACCGGTGGCTGAACATCACCCATCGGCCGCTGTCCGAGTCCCGCGGCAGTATCCAGCCGGCAAGCGCGGACGAAGCCGAAGCGATCGAAGGCGTCCTTTCATCCATCGAGCAGATCCAGATCCGGGAGATCGGAAGACAGACCCGCGATTACCTGCGTTCCGGTTACTCGGGCGACGCGTTGCTCCGGGAACTCGGCCTGGTGATCCTCAAGGACGACAACGGCCGGAACATCCTCTCCACACTGCGCACGATCTTTGACGAGTGGACCCTGTGCGAAGATCACCCGTCCCGCAACCAGTTGCTGGTCGGCCTCGCACGCTGGGCTACCGACGTACGGCGCGCCACGGGAAGCCAGTCCGCCGCGGCAACCGCCTTGCGTTTCGCCAAGGGTCAGACGGCGGTGGACCTGTACGAGGCGTGACAGCGAGTCGCAATGCTGGATGAATTGGATGCGAGGTGCACGGTCATGGGCGCCGAACCTTCGAGCAAGCGTCTTACCAAACTCTACCAACAGGACCCTGACGAAGCCGATCGGCTCCTGTTCGGCCGCCGCACCCACGCGGACCGGCGCGGGTTTCTCAAGAACGCGGGCCTGGCGGCCATGGGCGCACTGGTCGGAGCCGCGATTCCCTTCCATCGGAACGTACCCGCCCACTTTATCCCCGTGGCACTCGCCGCCGAGAACACCATTCAGGGCAAGACCGGCCTCACCGTTCTCAATGACCGGCCCATGTGTGCGGAAACCCCGCCCCACCTCCTCGATGACGCCATCACACCCACCGAAAGGCATTTCGTCCGCAACAACGGGCTCATGCCCGAGGATCTGGACACGGTGCGCTGGACACTGGAGATCGATGGCCTGGTCGACAACCCGGTGACACTCAGCCTCGAGGATCTTGAAAACCGATTCGAAGTCGTCACCCGGGCGCTGACCCTGGAGTGCGCGGGCAATGGCCGTGCATTCTTCGACCCGAAGGCGGATGGCGAACAGTGGACCTACGGCGCGGTGGCCTGCTCGGAATGGACAGGAGTCAGGCTGTCGGACGTATTGACAGCCGCCGGATTGCAGCCCGGCGCAGTCTACACCGCCCACTACGGCGCAGATACCCATGTATCCGGCCCGGAGAGCGGACTTCCCATCTCCCGCGGCGTGCCGGTCGAAAAGGCCATGGATGAGCATAATCTCATTGCCTTTGCCCAGAACGGGCGGGCGGTCCACCCGATGAACGGCGGTCCGTTGCGGCTGATCGTACCGGGATGGCCCGGGTCGTGTTCCCAGAAGTGGCTGACCCGCGTAGAGATCCGGGACCAGGTACACGACGGGCCCAAGATGACCGGCACTTCTTATCGCTTACCGAGTCGAAGTGTCGAGCCCGGCGAGGCCGTGGACGAGAAGGACTTCCGCATCATCGAAAGCATGCCGGTGAAGTCATTGATCACCCACCCCGCGACGGGGTACAGGACAACGGACGGTGAGATCGAGGTGCGCGGCCATGCGTGGACGGGCGAGGGGCGCGTTGAAGCTGTTGACCTTTCGATCGACTTCGGGGCGACCTGGAAGCGTGCGGCGCTGGATGAACCGGTCAACCCCTACGCCTGGCAGAACTGGCGTGCTGCGATCGCGTTTCCTGAGCGAGGGTATTACGAAGTATGGGCGCGGGCAACGGATTCACACGGCGTCAGCCAGCCCCACGCCATCGCGTGGAATCCCCGGGGATACCTGAACAACGCCATGCACCGCGTCGCGGTTTACGTGGAGTAGGCCCCGTCCTGCCGGCGTTCTTTCCCACATTTCAACAAATTCAACACAAAGAAGGGCTATAGCGTGCAAAAAGTTGAGGGATTAGGTGGGTTCTTCTTTCGGGCGAATGACCCGGAAGGACTCGCGAAATGGTATCAGGATCACCTTGGCATCAATCCGGCTCCTACGAACATGGAGATGGCACCCTGGGTGACCGAGTCCGGGGTCACGGTTTTCTCACCTTTCGACGCCGACACGGACTACTTCGCAGCAGACAAGACTTTCATGCTGAATTTCCGCGTGGCCGATTTGGACGCGATGATCATACAACTGAAGTCTGCGGATATCGAAGTCAGTCACGAAATCGAGATGGAGGGCATCGGTCGCTTCGCCCGTATCCACGACCCCGAAGGAAACACGATCGAGCTTTGGGAACCCGCTTCGTGAGATCCGACCTACACGTTGTCTACCGCCGGCCTGGGCAGATCCGCCCAGTGGCCGGTGGGGTCGGATCCCTTGACAATCACGCCTTCCCTGTTCCAGTTGAGCTCGGCGCGGACTGAAGCGGCGCAGAACCTGAGCGTCAGGCCGCAGCGGCGTCGGTCGGAGGTGTTGAGGCCCGATCCGTGCAGCAGCAGGTCGCTGTGCAGCGAGATCTCACCCGCCTTGAGTTCGATATCCACCTCGGTGCCGTACATCCCGATATCTTTCACCGTCTGATTGAGCACGTTGTTCTCGGTTTCCTCGCTCAGATGGTAGGTCAGGTGCCCGAAGTGGTGGGACCCGGCCACGAAACGCATGCAGGCATTGCCCGTGTCCGCGTCGTCGATGGCCAGCCATGCGGTGACCGTCTTCGACGGCGACAGCGGCCAGAAACTGGCGTCCTGGTGCCAGTTGACGATCTTGCCGTCCCCCGGCAGCTTGCAGAAGAAATGGGCGCCCCAGCCAACAACGTCCTCACCCAACAAATCGCTGATATGGGCGACGATCCGCGGTTCGTTGATGATATCGTGCACCATGCCCGATTTCAGATGAGCGGATATAATGGAGTAGTTGTGGTCTCCCCGCGCCATGACCTGCTCGATCATGCCGTCGAACTCGTCCCGAATGGCGCCGATCTCCGCATCCGAATAGATCCTGAAGGGTTTCAGGTAGCCCTGTTCGTTGAACTTGTCGATCTGTGCGCCCGTGAGCACGGTCGGATTGTCATTGTGAACCGGGTGGTACTGCAGGTCGCGGGACATGCGGATCAGGTCTTCCGGGGTCGGCATTTGCTTGAACCGGGTGTCCTGCAGGGTCGTCTGCGCCATGATGCGCTCCTTGTGTTGACTGCTGGCCTGGCCGCTGGCTGCTGACCCGATCGCCGGCCAGGTTGGTCCGACGCTCGATTCAGTCAGGTGTCTTCAAAATAACGTTCTCGGATTCCTTTTCCCAGATTTCGTTGTAGACCAGGGGCCTCGGCCTGCGCGGCGGGTAGTCCGCCGGCGGATTATCCGGGTCGTTCAGTTCCAGACGGTCACGGCCCCGGGGCGCTTCATACCAGTGCTTCTCCCGTTCGGCCGCCTCGATCTCCCGGCGGAGGATGAATTCCGCGTGGTCGAAACCGGAGATCGCCGCGTCGGCCAGGAACACGCGATGCACCTCGTGTCCGTCCCAGGTTTCCAGGTCCGGAAGAACCACGGGTCCCGTGCAGACCTGAAACTCGGCGTCTTCCTCGTTAATATTGATCAGATCGACCGGGAATTCAAGGGTAACCTTCAGATTCCGGTCCGGTTCGTGGTAAGTCGTCCTG
>JAJECR010000222.1 GCA_022821935.1 Candidatus Latescibacterota bacterium | reverse complement strand
GACTCGACCGGTTTGCGCAGGTTCTTTCTGTATACCAGTAAGTCATCCTTTTGCCCGGACTCGACTTCGTGGACCCAGCGGAAGACCTCTTCTTCGATCTCGACGCCGGGCACTTCGTGAAACACCCGGTCCAGCAGGACGGACTGCAACTCGTGCGCCAGGTCGGTCCAGTCCCGACGTACGGCTTCCATGCCAACGATCTCCACTAGGTCGGCGTCCCCGTCGCGCCTGAGCCCCGCGTATCCCTTGGCCCGTCCCCGTTCGCTGTCCCCCCGCATCGACGGCAGCAGAAACCGATGGTAGTGCTTTTCCAGTTCCAGTTCAAGGTGCGATGCCACGCCGTACCGGTCCATCACGTGCCCGGCCAGCCGAGTGTTGATCCGTTCGCATACCCCGCGTCCGAGGCGCAGAATCTTGCCCGGGTCGGCATGGTCCGACGCGTTCAGATCCACGAACACCGAATCGGTATCCCCGTACAGCACCTGGTAGCCATCCTTCTCCAGCTCGTCGCGGCACCATTTCAGGATATAGTGCCCGAATTCCGTGATCGCGCCGGCCAGCTGGGGCGCGGAAAAGCGGCAGGAAGCCGACGCCAGCACGCCATAGAACGAATTCATGACGATCTTGTAGGCGAAGGACGCGAGTTCGTCGCCGGCAACCTTCGCCTCGTCACGGCTCTTGAAGAACTGCTCCAGCATGGAGGGCAGTATGCCGGGCGTGCGGGAGAACCGCGCGCCGTTCGGAGCCGTAAGACATCCTCCGCCTTCCCCGTCATCCCGTGCCTCGATATGGGCCAATGGGTCGATGTTGAAGGTTCGGATGATGGACGGATAGAGGCTTTTGAAGTCAAAGACGAACACGTTCCGGTAAAGCCCGGCCTTCGCGGGGATGATCAGCCCCCCGGGTGCGCCGGCGCCCGCGGTGCGGTCCACGCCTGTCGTCGGTGCGACCATGTTCCGCTGATGAAGGGCGTTGATGTAGATATTGTCGAAGGCGGCCACGCTCACCCACGCCCGTTCCAGCGGAAGCCCCGTAAGCAGCCCTCTGCGCAGGGTCAGGTTGATCAACCCTTCCGCTTCCAGGATGTCAAGCACCAGCCGGGCGTCCTCGATACAGTAGGCGCAGAACAGATTTCTGTCTTCGCGATAGACTTCGGTGATTTTATCCGCCCTGGAATGCCCCGAATCCTCATCGAGCAGCTTCCCCCGGCCCAGGATGGCGTTGGCCACCGTGTCCAGCCGGTAATCCTCGAACCGCTGCAACGTACCGCGGAGAAGATGAAGGGCGTCCAGGATCTGCCGTCCGTGTATGGCCATGGTGCTCCCGCCCCACACTTCTCCGGACCGATACCAGGACTGGTCGTCCGTTCTTCCTAGCCGGAACGGGACGTTCAGGTCTCTGAATCGCCTTTGCAGCACGCTCAGATCGAAGTCCACCAGGTTCCAGCCCGTAATCAGGTCGGGATCCATTTCGATTATCCGCTTCGATACCCCGCGCAGCATCGAAGTCTCGTCGGACCAGCAGACCAGGTAGGGTGGATCGTCACCGCCTGGTTCACCGACCATGTGGATCTCTTCCGAGTCGGCGCCGCCGACCGTATCCGCCAGGATCAGGCCCACGGCGTAAATCGTGGTTGCCTCGGGGTCGGTTTCGATGTCCAGGGCCAGTATGCGGAAGGGCGGTTCCCAGTACGCGGGATGAAGCAACGGGTTGGCGTACACCCGGTCGACCCGGTCGCCGGGCGTCCACGCGCCGCCGATCCTTACACCGCCGCGTAACCCCCTTCCGATCAGGAACTGCCTGCTGAAGGGGATATCTCCTTCGTAACTCCGTGTGCCCCGGGCCTCGAGTGCTTTTACGAGACTGCGCAGGTCTCTTACGCGGCCGCACTGGACGGCGACCACCGGCTCTCCGTCCATCGTTCTGAATTCAGATGGGGTGAACCTGGCGGGGATCCCGTCGGAACCGGCGCAATCCGCGGCCGCCTGCGATTCAGAGGCCCGAACGTAGAGCGTTGGCGAAATGCGGTCATCCGTGAACTGGAAGGTTTTACCGTCCTGGAGTTTACCGACGCCGCAGATGACGTCCCTTCCGTTTTGCTGGCGATGAAACACGTGGAGGAGATACCCCACGCCTCCGTCGCCGCTATTTCGTTGCGTATTGCCCATTGTTCAGGTGGCTGCGAAGGAAATGGCCTGTGTAGGAAGCGTCATGGGCGGCCACTTCTTCGGGCGTTCCGGTGACGATGATTTCGCCGCCGCTATGACCGCCTTCGGGGCCCAGGTCGATGATGTGATCGGCCATTTTGATCACGTCGAGATGATGCTCGATCACCAGTACGCTGTGACCCGCATCGATCAGCCGGTCCAGGCTCGCGAGCAGGTGGACGATGTCGGCCAGGTGCAATCCGGTAGTGGGTTCGTCCAGGATGTACAGGATATGGCTTCCCCGGCGAAGCTTTCCGAGTTCGCTCGCCAGCTTGATGCGCTGGGCTTCGCCGCCGGAGAGCGTGGTGGCGGACTGGCCCAGCGTGAGGTAGCCCAGGCCCAGTTGATCGAGCGTCCCGATCTTCTTCGCGATCGAGGGACTTTCCCGGAAGAACGTAACGCCCTCCTCGACGGACATGTTCAGCACGTCGGCGATGGTCTTGCCCTTGTAGGTGACCTCCAGCGTTTCCGGGTTGTACCTGGCGCCCTTGCAGGCCTCGCACGGCACCTCCACGTCCGGCATGAAATAGAGCTGGGTGGTGATCGTACCCTCCCCGTTGCATTCGGCGCACCGTCCTTCGGCCACGTTGAAGCTGAAACGGCCCGGCCGGTAACCGCGTGACCGCGCCTCTTCCGTCTTGGAAAAGAGCGTTCTGATCTGGTCGTAAAACCCGATGTACGTAGCCGGATTCGAGCGGGCGTTCCTGCCGATGGGGGACTGGTCGATGTTGATGACGTGTTTGATGTGCTCGACGCCCTCCAGCCGGTCGTGGCCTCCCGACAGTACGCGGCTGTCGTATAGCTGGTTGTAAAGCTTCTTGAAAAGCACTTCGTTGATCAGCGTGCTCTTTCCGGAACCCGATGCCCCGGTCACGCAAACGAACTGGCCGAGGGGTATGTCGACGTCGATGCGCTTCAGGTTATTCTCCCGCGCACCGAGAATGCGAAGCGCCTTTCCGGTTGGCCCGCGGCGTTTCCCGGGCGCTTCGATGGCCCGGGCGCCTGAAAGGTACTGCCCCGTGGGAGACGCCGGACAGTTAAGGATGTCGGCCATTCCGCCCTGCACGACCACCTCGCCGCCATGCACGCCCGGCCCGGGCCCCATTTCGACGATATGATCGGCTGCCCGGATGGTCTCCTCGTCGTGTTCCACCACGATGACCGTGTTGCCGAGATCGCGCAACTGCCGAAGCGTCCGGATCATCTTGACGTTATCTTTGGGGTGGAGGCCGATGCTCGGTTCGTCCAGCACGTAGAGCATGCCCATCAATCCGGAGCCAATCTGCGTGGAGAGCCGGATCCGCTGGGCTTCGCCGCCCGACAGCGTACCGGCACGTCGGTTGAAGCTGAGATAGTCCAGGCCGATGCCCAGGAGCAGGTCCAGGCGTCCCGCGATCTCGCGTATCACCTGTTTTCCGGCCTGTACCTGGCGCCCGGTCGGCGCGATCGCGTCCAACTCGGCGCGCAGTTCATCGAAATTGATCTCGCCGAAGTCGTGAATCGTTCTCCCGTTGATCCGGAACAGGTGACGCGTATCCTTGAGCCGGGATCCCTTGCAATCGGGACATACCCGCTCCACCATGACCTTCTCGAGCCAGGCTTCCATGCCGGAACTGGCGACCTGTTTCTGCCGGTACCGCTTGTAGTTCCGTTCGATTCCCTTGCCGATCCCGCCGAATCCCCAGGGTTTGCCCAGGAGCTTGTGATCCTGTTCCTTCGCGTCGGGCG
>JAJECR010000032.1 GCA_022821935.1 Candidatus Latescibacterota bacterium | reverse complement strand
ATTGGCCTGTTCCTGGGTCAACGCCTCTTTGAGCACGACGTAGCCGTGTTCGTCGAGATGGGCGATGGCGTGTTCGAGTTCCATCTTACGAGCTCTCGTACGGCACGGAGATGCCTTCGACGAATTCGGGCTCGTCCATGTCGGCGGTCATGTAGACGTGGCTGCCTTTCCGATCTGAGGTGGTGCCGGCCAGGTGGGCGCCGCTGGCGTCCAGGGAGATGATCTGCACGCCGCCCACGCGCTGGGTATCGAGTTCGTTCATGTCGCGCAGCCCTTCGGCCGTGGCCTCTTCGAGGGACATGCCCATCTTCATGTAGGTCACCACGTTCCGGGCCGCGCCGGTCCGAATGGCCAGCTCGCCGGTACCCGTGCAGGCCGCGGCGCCGTACCGGTTGTCGGCAAAACCGCCCGCGCTGATGACAGGCGAATCCCCCAGGCGGCCCGGGTACTTCCAGCCCCAGCCGCTCGTGCTGACGCCCACGCAGATATCGCCCTTGCCGTCCTGCGCAATGAAGTTGGTCGTCCCACCGGCCTTCTGCGGATCGACGGCCAGGTGGCTCAGCTTCCAGAGCTCGTTGGTATGCTGCAGTTCTTCCGGGTCGTCGATCCCGAGTTGTTCGCGCACATGCTTCGCATAGATCTCGGGCATCTCGGGGTCCACGTAGGTGCTCTTCTCAAAGCCCATTTCACTGGCGAAACGCTCCGCGCCGTCCCCCACGAGAAAGACGTGGATCAGCTTTTCCATGACGCAACGGGCGATCGAGATCGGGTGATCGTAGCCCGTCACCGCGCCCACGGCGCCCACGTCGCGGGTGCGGCCGTCCATGATAAGGGCGTCCAGCTGGGGGTAGCCGAGGATGTTCGGATAGCCGTGGAGCCCGACGCTGCGGTCGGGGCGGTGCACCTCGACCTCCCGGATGCCGATCTCAATGGCGTCCACCGCGGTCTTGCCATCTTTCAGCGCGGCCACCGCCTGCCGGATGCCCACGTCGCCGTTGTTCGTAGCCATGACGATCATCACGTATTCCTTGCTTAAGGGGTTGAAGGGTCGAATTCCAGTGCATTGTAACGAGGAGGAAATGAATTGCAAAGCGTTATTATTCAAGAGCCGGAAGGAATGAGCCAGGCAGGTAATATCCCTTGATATTTCTACCCGTTTCCTTATCGTGATAGACAGTTCGGTTGGGCCTGGACCGCGCTTACCTGGACCGCGCTTAACCCTGGACCACGCTTCACATGGTCCGCGCTTCACATGGTCCGTGCTTTAACTTCAGGCGCACTTTACCCTGAGGTTTTGGTTTCCGGGTCTGCGCGTATTGGAAGGCTGGCAGCATTTGATCATCTGGATTCGCATCGGGACGCTGGATTCCTACAACAGGGATGGCCGTGACTTCTGGTTGAAGAGACGGCTTGAAGAGGTCTCCGGGCAGCCCTGCCTGGTGCTGCACCAGGAGCAGATGACGCCCGAAATCGTCGAACCGCTCAAGCCCCGCGCCATGCTGCTCAGTGGTTGCGGCACCTTCTTCCAGCACTTCAAGCCGGAGACCTTCTACGGTTTCGAGGATACGCTCAACGCGATGGCGGACGTGCCCACCATGGGACTGTGCGCCAGTCACCAACTCATGGGGTTCATGTTCAACCACGGCTTTCGCAACCTGACGAAGCTCGAAGACGAGATGATGCGGCCGCTGCGGCCCGGCGAACCCGACGTGCTTGATCCGAATCCCGACGCGGCGGGGTTCTTTTCGGAGGAAGGATTCTATCCGGTAGACGTGCTGCAGCCGGACCCGCTCTTTGACGACCTGCCCGACCCTGTGGTCGTCCGGCAGTCCCACTACGCGGAGATGAAGACCGTGCCCCCGGACTTCGACCTCATCGCATCGAACGAAAACTGCCGGATCCAGGCCATAAAGCACCGGTCGCGGCCCCTGTACGGCACGCAGTTCCACCCGGAGTACTACATCGATCTCTATCCCCATGGCAGGAACATCCTGGAAAACTTCTTCCGGTTCGCGGGGGTATTGTAGCGTTCGATCCGTCGAAACGATGCAGAAGGAGGAACCCATGTCCACTCCTGAATTCGGCCTGAGCGAACTGGCCCGGTTTGCCGAGGACGGCTACCTGCGCCTTGGGCAGGTTGCTTCCACCGGGCATCTGCAGGCGATGCGCGGCCGCATTGACGAGATCATGCTGGGCGAGGTTCGTTACGAAGGCATGCCCATGCAGCGTGATACGACCACGGGAGAATACGGCACGCTTCCGACGCGCACGTTCGAGAAAAGCGAGGGCACGTTGGCGTACCGGCGCATCGACGATCTGCAGCTGGATCCGTTGTACCTGGGGTATATGCAGCATCCGTTTTTCAGGGAGATCACGGAGGCCCTCATCGGTCCCAACGTGTCCATATTCCGGGCCATGTTCATGAACAAGCCGGCCGAGCACGGCACCCATCTCCCATGGCACCAGGACGTCGGCATTGGTTGGGGGCTTGATTCGAACCCTGAGGTGACGATCTGGACCGCCCTCGATGCGGCGACGGTGGAAAACGGCTGCATGCAGGTGGTGCCCGGCAGCCACAAGCACGGCGTGATCAATGAAATGCACTTTCCTTCCGAGGCAGATCAGGCCAGGTACGCCCGTGAGGAAGACTGTATCTACCTGGAGGCCGAGGCGGGTGAGGCCATCCTCCTGAACAACCTGCTCCTGCACCGGTCGGCGCGGAATCCCACCGGCCACCCGCGCCGTGCCATCAGCATCGCGTACATGGATGCCGCCACGCGTGCGGTCAAGATCGGAGAGACCTTTCCCGTCATCTTCGGGGAAGGCGCGTTGACCGGCGGGGAACTGATCGATGGGGCCGAGCCCGAAAACGCACGGGCCGAAGGTGCGCAGGCCGACGGCGCGCAGACCGAAGACGTATTCGAGGAGAGCCGGCAGTGAAATTGAAGGATCGCGTTGCGCTCATCACGGGCGGCGGTACGGGCATCGGGGCCGCCACGGCCCGGTTGTTTGCTGAAGAAGGCGCGGCCGTCGCCATTACGGGCCGTCGCAAGGCGCCGCTGGAGGAAGTGGTGAATGAAATACAGGCTGCGGGTGGTCGCGCTATAGCCGTCTCCGGGGATGTGTCCATAACGGAAGACTGCGAGCGCATGGTCGAAGAAACGGTAGGCGCGTTCGGAAGGATAGACGTGCTGGTGAACAACGCGGGCAGGGGGATGCTGGCTAAAGCCGATGAGATCAGTGATGAAATCTGGGACGAGGTGGTCGGGACCAATCTGTCAGGCGCGTTCCGGCTCATCCGGGCGGTCCTGCCAGGGATGGTTTCACAAGGCGCCGGCAGCATCGTCAACGTCAGCTCCGTCCTCGGGCAAACCGGCATGAAAGGGGCGGCAGCCTACGGCGCCTCCAAGGCAGGCCTCGACCAGTTGACGCGCGTCCTGGCCGTCGAGTACGCCGACCGCGGCATACGGGTCAATTCCGTGGCCCCGGCCTGGGTGCACACCCCCATGAACAAATCGGTGCGGGACCACGCCACCAGGTACGAACAGCTGAAGGAGCGCCATCCCATGGGCCGGTTCGGCACGCCGGACGAGATCGCCCGCGCTATCCTGCACCTGGCCTCGGACGAAGCCGCCTGGACGACGGGCGCCGTGCTGTCCGTAGACGGAGGATGGACGGCGGTCTAGCGGTCGGGACCTCCGACGGACTGGCGCCGAAGTATCGACGGGTCCACGAGCGACTCGGACGAGAGTCATTATTGCCAAACAGCATTCGGAGAGAAGACATGGGTCTGAGAACGGCTGAACAATACCTGGAAGGACTACGGGACGGCAGGACGATCTACTTTCGCGGCGAGCGCGTGCCGGACCTCATGGAGCACCCGGAACTGCGCGTCGGCGCCGAGCACACGGCCCTGGACTACCACCTGGCCGAGGACGAGGAACACCGGGACCTGTTCACGGCGGTATGCCCCGAAACGGGCGAACTTGTCAGCCGTTACTTCATCCCGCCGGCCAATACGGAAGATCTGCTGAAGCGCCGGGAGATGATCGAGACGAGCACGCGCGAGGGCAGCGGGGTGGTCCTGCTCATCAAGGAGATCGGCACGGACGCCCTGTTTTCGATGCGGCTCGTTGCGCGGCAGATCGACGAGAAATACGGCACGGAATACCTGGAGCGTGTGAAGAACTACCACGCCGAATGCCGCGACCGCGACCTGAGCATGGCCGTGGCGCAGACGGACGCCAAGGGAGACCGCAGCCGCCTGCCCTCTCAACAGACCCATCCCGACTACTACGTGCGCATCGTGGAGCGCCGGCCCGACGGCATCGTGGTCCGGGGAGCCAAGGCCCATACCACGGGCACAGCTTTTGTGGATGAAGTGGTCGTGGTTCCGACACGGGCGATTTCCGAGGAAGACAAGGACTACGCCGTGGCCTTCGCCGTGCCCGTCAACACGCCGGGCGTCCGGCTCATCGCCAGTCCCTTCGGGTTCTCGGGCGAAAGCACCTATCACCACCCGGTCAGTTCGAAGCACCACCTGGTCGAGACCCTGACCGTGTTCGACGACGTATTCGTGCCGAACGAGCGCGTCTTCCTGGCCGGCGAATGGGATTTCGCGGGGGTGCTGGCGAACGCCTTCGTGGAGTTCCACCGATTCACGGCCGTGTCCTACAAGCCGCCGCTTCTCGACCTCTTCATCGGCGCGGCCTCGCTGATCGCCGTGTATAACGGGGTGGAGAAGGCCAGCCACATCCGCGACAAGGCCACGCGGCTCATCACCTACACGGAGACGGTCCGCGCCCTGACCCGCGCGGCCGCCATGGACTGCAAGGTGGTGGACGGCAT
>JAJECR010000251.1 GCA_022821935.1 Candidatus Latescibacterota bacterium | reverse complement strand
GGTGATGCCTCCGATGCCGACGGTGTTGCCGCCCACTCCAACGTCCCCCGATCCATCACGGTTGCTCCCTGGTCCATCGCGGTCGTCGACCTTGAGCATCCGCTCCAACACGATTTCGAGATCGGGTCCGCGTAACTTCGTCCTTTCAGGGGAAGCCGCCGGCCTGGTCCCGGTTTCGTCATTTTCCTCAATATCCGCGTCCCCCCTCCTCGAATCTGCGGCAACGTCCGGTCCCGCCGAGACGTATCCGTAAATCCCGAGTTCCGCTTCGAGCAGTTCGGCCTCATCGGGCGGCAGCGTCACGGTCACCGAGGTGATATCCCGGAAGAGCCGGTTGTCCAGATCGTCGCCGATAGCGGCGCGATAACGCGTGAGGAATCCACTGCGCGTGATGTCCGCCTGATCCGAAACCGACTGGTGCGGAGGCATGTGGGGCGCCCAACTGCCGAGAAACCCCGGATCGTATTCCATTACCCAGGAAATCAACCGGGTATCGTCCCGGCGCGGAATCTCGACGGACCAGAACCACGGTATGTCCTGGTCCTGGTACCTCCTGTTGCGTATATACCGCCGCACGTCTTGACCCGTACCCTGTTCCAGTCGCCGCGCCAGCGCTACCGATCCGCCCTTCGACTCAATACCGAACGCCAGGCCGTCGCGAGGCGCCCAGGAAGTCTTGTCCGGATTCATGAACTCGAAATAGGTATGGCGGCCATAGTAGTAGCGGCCGGTCCAGGACATGCCCGTAGCCTGGTCGTGGGTCGTCCGCTCCTCTGAACAGGCGAAGTATTCGTTCAGAAACCCGGAAGCGGACAGGGCGCTGTAGGTGTCCCGGTCGACGAACACGAGGAGGTGGTTCAGGTAGACGGGTTGCATGGCTCAGACGGGGTACTGGGGGTCATCGGCCGCGGAAAGGTCGTCGGGACGGTTCAGCATGCCCCCGGGATCCGGGGGAACGACCTCGTGATCGAACAGGGGATCGTCCGTTGAAGCCATCCAGCGTTCGAGCCGGGCGCGCATGTCGCGTAACGTGTCGGCCGCCTCGGACCGGCCGGCCAGGTTGTTGGTTTCGGACGGATCGAACACGGTGTCGTAAAGCCTTTCGCGGGGAACGGTCCGTTCACGCCAGCCCTCTTCGATCAGGGTGGACTTCGTGATCGACGCATCGCAGTTCGTCATGACGGGCAGGTCGTGGCCGCCGTATCGCCGGATGTACTTCCAGCGGCGGGTCCGCACGGCTCGTTGGGGCTCGTAGGCCGCGTGGTAATTGACTTCGGCGAAGACTTCTTCCCGCACTTCTTCGGCTCCGCCTCGCACCAGCGGGTCGAGCGTAACGCCCTGCAGCCAGTCCGGGCGGTCGATCCCGGCCCGGTCGCACACGGTGGGGAATACGTCGATCTGGCTCGCCATGCCATCGACGACCTTGCCGCCGCTGTATCCCGCGGGACCGCGCAAGATGAGCATGACGCCCATGCCGTGGTCGGTGAGGTGGCACTTCATCATGGGGAAGGCGACGCCATGGTCGGTGGTGCAGACGACCAGAGTGTCGTCCCGCCACCCGTACCGGTCTATCGCTTCCAGCACGCGTCCCATCTTTTGATCCAGCGTTCGGGCGGCATCGATGAAGAGGCCCATGTCGCGGCGGTATTCGGCAGAATCCTGGAATGGCGCGGGCGGGCGCACATAACGGGGATCGGTCGGCGTTTCCTTGTCCGGCTGCGGCGCGAAGCCCGCGCCCCTGCGATGGGTTTCGCCGAATCCCACGTCCAGGAAGAAGGGCCGGTCATGGGATTCCGACAGGAAGGACACGGCCAGTTCCTCGGCAGGCGCCTTTTCATTACCGGTCTCTTTCGGCATGACGCGGGACCAGCCTGCGTCGTCGAGGTCCTTGACGACGTGCTGGAATCCGGCCATCACCGTTTCGTACCCCGCCTGTCTCAAGGTGTGCATGATGAGCCGCTCGGGATGATGGATCGACCAGCCCCGGTTGACCAGGCCGAACATGCCGCAGCTGTGCGCCCACTGTCCGGTAAGCAGGGCCGCCCGGCTCGGCGAGCAGGTCGGGTTCGCGCAGTAGGCCGACCTGAACAGCACCCCTTCTTCCGCCAGATGCTGCAAGGCCGGTGTCGGAATGGCGTGGCCGTAGGGCTGGATGTACCGCCCGGTGTCGTGGGAATGGAGGTAGACAATGTTCATATCTGTGTTTTTCACTTTTACAAGACCATGGGGTGGAGATCAGCCGCCGCGCGACAGGGACAACCGCCGTGCTACATGCGCCGGGGCACTTCGATACCGAGCAGGTCCAGCACCCGTTCCAGCGCCCGCAGCGTGACCCCGGACACGGCGAGCCACGATGCGCGGCGTTCGCCGTCTTCCTCGCTCAGAATGTGATGGGCGTGGTAGAACCGGTTGTAAGCCGTGGCAAGCTGGAAGGCGTATTCGCACAGGTGGTTCGGCGCGCGGGTCTCGAAAGCCATGCCGATCACCGCCGGCAGTTCGGACAACTTGAGGTCCAGGTCGCGTTCCGATTCGCTTATGGGAGCCATGATCCGGCCGGCTTGAATACCCCGGTCGCCGGCCCGGCGCAACACCGACTTGATCCGCACGGCGGCATAGAGGATGTAGGGCCCCGTGCGGCCCTCGAAGGACGAAAAGCGGTCAAGATCGAACACGTAATCCTTCGTGCGGTGGTTCATCAGGTCGGCGTACTTCAGGGCGGCCACGCCCACGATTCGGGAGATGGTCTCCTTTTCGTCGTCATCGTATTCCCGGATTGATTCTATGGTCTCGATCCGCGCCCTGGCGTGTCCGGTCACCAGTTCGATCAGGTCCTTCAGCTTCATGATCCCGCCCTCGCGGGTTTTGAAGGGCTTCCCGTCCTTCCCGTTCATGGTCCCGAAGCCGTTGTGCTCCAGGCGCGTCGACTCCGGCGCCACACCCGTCTTCCAGGCGGCCTTGAAGACCTGCCTGAAGTGCTGCTGCTGCCGGTTGTCGACCACGTATAGCATGTAGTCCGGCCGGTAATCCTCCACGCGCTGGTCGATGGTCGCCAGGTCGGTCGTGCCGTACAGCACCGCCCCGTCGGTTTTTTCCAGCATCAGCGGCGGGATCGTCTCCCGGTCTCCGGGTTCTTCCACTTCCACGACCAGGGCGCCCCGGCTTTCCCGGGCGTAGCCTTCCTCCCTCAACCGCGCGATCAGACCGTGAACGCGGTCCTGCGTGTCGCTTTCGCCGAGCCAGAGGTCGAAGCGGATGTTCAACTGCTCGTAGCTTTGCCGGAGGTCATCGACGGACACATCACGGAAGTGCTTCCACAGCGCCCGGTAACCCGGATGTCCCGCCTGGAGTTCCACGGTGGCCTGCCGCGCGGCCTCGGCGAAATCCGGGTCGTTTTTCTCCCTTTCGCTGGCTTGCGGATACAATTCTTCCAGATCGGCGATGCCCACCGGGGGATCTTCGGGATAGGGCCCCGTGCAGGCGTCATCGAAATAGGGAAGATCCGGCTGGCGGCCCCGAAGGCCCTCGATGATGAGTCCCATCTGCAGGCCCCAGTCGCCCAGGTGCACGTCGCCGATCACTTCGTGGCCCACGAAGCGGCAGATCCGCACGATGCTTTCGCCGATGATCGCGGCGCGGAGGTGGCCGACGTGCAGCGGCTTGGCCACGTTGGGCCCGCCGTAATCGACGATGATCCTTCCCGGAACACCGACGGTTTCACAACCCAGACGCTCGTCCCCGCATACTTCCTGTACATGAGCGGCGATGAATTCGTCTCTAAGCTGGATATTGATGAATCCCGGTCCGGCGAGGGACAGGTCGTCGAACACTTCAGGCGCGGAGACGGAATCCACCACGTTCTGCGCGATCTGCCTCGGGTTGGTCCGGTACTGTTTGGCCGCCGCGAGCGCCCCGTTGCACTGGAACTGGCACAGGTCCGGCCGATCGGAAACCCGCACTTCGCCATAGCTTCGATCATAGCCGGCCGATTCAAAGGCGTCCGCAAAAACGATTGTAAGTTTATCCGCCAGCGTTCCCACTGGGTTCCCTTCAGGCTGGATTGCCGTAGATGGTGACCACGAGCCGCCGCGCGCCGCCGCGGTCCCGGTGTTCGCAAAGAAAGATGCCCTGCCAGATGCCCAGGTTCAGCCGGCCGGCGGTGATGGGTATGGACACGCTGCTCCCCATCATGGAAGCCTTGATGTGCGCCGGCATGTCGTCCGGCCCCTCCTCGTCATGGCGGTAATGCGGCTGGTTCTCGGGAACAAGGATGTTCAAATGGCGCTCGAAGTCGCCGCGTACGTCGGGTGCCGCGTTCTCGTTGATGGTGAGGGAAGCGGAAGTATGACAGATGAACACGTGGGCGATGCCGACCTCGATGCCGGTCAGTTCGGGGACCTGGTTCGTGATTTCATCCGTCACCAGGTGGAAGCCCCGGGGCCTGGGCGTAAGGGTGATCTGCTTCTGAATCCATTGCATCAGCGTACGCACCGCCTCAGGAAACGGCCCACCGGACGAACACGTGAATCGTCCTTCGGACTGCGTGCATCACAGCACATACCGCTTCAGGAAACGTTCCACGTCATCGTAGAAGGCGATGATCGTTTCTACTTTGCGCCAGCCGTGCCCCTCGCCTTCGTACAGCCGGTAGATGTGGGGCACCTTGTTCCGCTTCAGGACCTCGACGATGGATTCGGCCTGGTCCTGCGGGACCACCTTGTCCTCGCTGCCCTGGAATATGGCGACCGGGTCGCTGATCCGGTCCGCGTGGAAGAGCGGCGACCAGGCCTGGTACCGGTCGCTGTGTTCGGGCAGCGTCCCGACCATCAGGTCCAGGTACTTCGCTTCGAACTTGTGGGTGTCCGTGGCCAGGCCGAAGAGATTGGTCACGCCGTACAGGCACAGGCCGGCCCGGAAGACCCCGGGATGATGGATGAGAGCGTTCAACACGGTAAATCCGCCCGCGCTGCCGCCCTTGATGACGATGCGTTCCGGATCGGCGAGTTCCCGTTCGACGAGGGCAAGCGCGCCGCTGGCCGCATCCTCCGTATCGTACTCGCCCCAGTGCTCTCGCAGGGCGGTCATGTATGAGCGCCCGTAGCCCGTACTTCCGCGGTAGTTTACGTACAGGCAGGCATAGCCCCGGTTGGTGAAGAAGGGGATCTCGGCCGCGTAATCGGCCCTGGACTGGCCCGTCGGCCCCCCGTGAATGCTGACGATGACCGGGGGCCTGCCCGATCCGGTGAACCGGCCGCTGGCGGGGGGATAGTAGAGTCCGTGCACCTCTCCGCCGCCCGGGTTCGTCCAGGAAATCGACTCGGGATTGGACAGGTCCGCCTCGGGAATCATCTCCGACTGGCTGCGGCGATGTACCGTATGGACGCTTTCATCCAGGGTGACCACGCGCTCGGGGACGGTAGACGAAGAAGCGATACACGCCACGGTGTTTCTCGCCGGCGAGACGGCGAGCTGCATCATCCAGGTGTATCGGGGCGTGTCCAGTTTCGTACTCCGCCCCGTGGCCAGGGAGACTTTCCACAACGAGGCGAATCCCCTTTCGTTGCGACGGTAGTACAGGGAATCGCCGCCGGGCCCCCAGCCGTGGACGCGCACGCCCTGCACCCAGGCTGGATCGGCCAGGGTGGTGCCCTCCACCAGCACGCGCCGTTCTCCCGTATCCAGGTCCAGCACGACAAGGGAGTCCCACTCTCCTTCCGTAACAATGTAGGACAGCCACTTTCCATCCGGAGAAAAGGCAGGTTGGAAGACCGGTGTATCCATGTCTCCCGCGATCAACTGCTCTTCTGCCAGGGAACGCCGGTCGGTTTCGATACGGGCGGTCTTCAGCCTCGTCCCGTCCCAGGGCATCTGGGGCTGGTCCCATTCGATCCACGCGATCCGTTCGCCGTCCGGGTGCCAGCCCGGCTGCATGTAGAAATCGGCGCCGCGCACCAGGTTGACCGGCCAGCCGCTGCCCTCGCCGTCGACCAGCGCGATGACGTCGACGGACTCACAGGTATGGACGTAGAGCACCCACGCACCGTTTCGCGACACGGCCGGAGAAGCGGCCGCTCCGAAGGCGGGCGTAATCGGCCTGGCCGATCCCGGGGCCAGGGACTGTCGATACAGCCTGCCGTCCTTTTCAGCGAAGACGACGAAGTCATCCGCCACGGCGAAATCACCGCCCCCGTAACCCACGCCACCCCGGACCGGATGCCCGTCCGTCAGGTCGTAAGGCGCCTCGTCGCCCTTGCGGCAGACGAGTACACCGGTGTCCGAACGCTGTTCCAGCCAGACCAGGCCGGTGCCGTCTCCGGTCCACTGCACATCGTGGAGCGGCGTTCGGGCGCCCATGGTCTTCGCTGAAATGGCGCTTTTCCAGTAACCGTACGCGACGGGTATGCGATTCATTTGGCGTTCGTTCCGTACCTGGCTGTTCTTATGGACCAGGCTGTGTTTACGCTTGTCTTGATCGTTTTCAAATTCTTTCTTGAATATACCGTCGGCCGGTGCCAAAGCAACCGTTTATACGCCGCTGGAGCGTCCGGTCCGGTCATCGAAACCAGTCATATCGATCCGGAGTTGCGAACCGCCCATGCGCCTTTCCGATTACCTTTTCCAGACCCACCGCGAACCCCAGGGTGAAGCGGAACTGGTCAACCATCAGCTTCTCCTGCGCGCCGGTCTCGTACGGCAGGTGGCATCCGGCATCTTCGCCTACCTGCCCATCGGCCAGCGAGTAAAGCGCCGCATCGAGGACATCGTCCGTGAAGAAATGGACGCCATAGGCGGGCAGGAAGTGTCGCTGCCTGTCGTGCAACCCGCGGAACTCTGGCGGGAAAGCGGACGCTGGCAGCAGATCGGCAGCGAAATGGCGCGGCTGAAGGATCGGAACGGCCACGACCTTTGCCTGGCCATGACGCACGAGGAGTTGGTAACGTCACTGATCCGCGACGTGATCCGAAGCTACCGGCAGCTGCCGTGCCTGGTGTACCAGGTTCAGACGAAGTTCCGGGACGAACCGCGCCCGAGGGGCGGGTTGATCCGCGTACGCGAGTTTACGATGAAGGACGGTTACTCGTTTCACGTGGACGCCGATGATCTCGACGCTTGGTACGACAGGGTATACGAGGCCTATGCCAACATATTCCGTCGTTGCGGACTCGACGCGGTGGCGGTGCGCAGCGACCCGGGGATGATGGGGGGATCGGACGCCCACGAGTTCATGGAACTGTCGCCGTCGGGCGAGGACACGATCCTCTCGTGTGAAACCTGCGGTTACCGGGCCAACAGGCAGGTGGCCCGATGCAAAAAGACACCCCCGCCCCGGGAAGACCGGCTACCCCTCGAGGAAATCCACACGCCGGGTTCGACTACGATCGACGATCTTGCCCGTTTCCTGGACATCCCGAAGACGAAGACCGCCAAGGCGCTGTTCATGGTCGCCACCGTGTCGGACGAAAAGGAGGAAGCGGTGGACGAAATCGTGGCGACGGTGGACCGGTTCGTATTCGCCGTGATCCGGGGCGATATGGAACTCAGCGATACCAAGCTGGCCAACGCCGTCGGCGCGCTCCAGCTCCGTCCGGCCACGCCCGAGGAGATCCGCGCCGCGGGGGCCGAACCGGGCTTCGGCTCGCCCCTGGGCATTGATCGGTCCCATACGCTGTTGGTCGTGGATGACCTGATCCCTTCCTGCTTCAACCTGGTCGCGGGCGCCAACCGGATCGACTATCACGTGGCCAATGTGAATTACGGCAGGGACTACGAGGCCGATCTCGTCACGGACATCACAGCGGCCGGCGACGGCAGCGCCTGTCCTTCCTGCGGCAGCGCCCTCCGGGCCGACCAGGGCATCGAAGTCGGCAACATCTTCAAACTGGGAGACAAGTACAGCAAGGCCATGGGCGCGGGCTACCTGGACCGGGAGAATGTCTCCCGCCCCATCCTAATGGGTTGTTACGGTATCGGCATAGACCGCCTCATGGCGTCGATCGTGGAGCGCCACCACGACGAAAACGGCATATGCTGGCCCGCGAGCGTGGCGCCCTTCCAGGTCATCCTCGTCGACCTGTCCGGCGGCGATCCGCACATTTCAGAAGTTGCCGCGTCGATATACGATGATTTGGTGGAAACGGGACTCGAGGTACTTTACGACGACCGCGACGACCGGGCGGGCGTGAAGTTCAATGATGCGGACCTGATGGGGATCCCGGTCAGGCTTACGGTGGGTGCCCGCGGCGTCAAGAAAGGCGTGGTGGAGCTTAAGGTCCGTGGAACCGGGCAGATGAAGGACGTGCCGCTGGGCGGTGGGTTGTCGGGTGCGGTAAGGGCGTTAATTGACTGGTGAGTCGGTTGCGATCCAACTGTCCTCTATCGATTAGGGCTGTAGATAATTCCCCTAAAAGTTAAGAATAAATCACCAGCCTTTTTTATGTGTGAAGTATACAAATCATGGGATCAGTTACGATAGGTTCTTGTAGGAGATGGAGGGTATTATGATTGATGGTTCTCGTATCTGGGCGATGTTCGTGGGAAGTGTTGCTGATGTGCCATCTTCATACGGTGAATATTGATTAAGCACTGTTGGCCTTCTAAGATCGAGGCCAAACCTGAGGTGCCCAGTGCGGTAGAGATTCCTGCGTACCAGTTTGGTTCAAAGTAGCCCCCTCAACGGTAACCCCGAGCTGGTGCATGACACGTTCAACACGATCGGCTCCGATAACTTCCCCGACGACGACATGGTATGCCGGTGAATGGGTGTTCGCCAAT
>JAJECR010000213.1 GCA_022821935.1 Candidatus Latescibacterota bacterium | reverse complement strand
CATCAGCGTTTCGTTCCCCATGACCGGTATGGTCAACTCCTCGCACAGTACCCGGTACTGGTGCTCTTTCTGTTCGTGCATCGGTTCTTCCAGCCAGATGAAATCCAACTCCTCCATGACCCTGCCGACCTCGATGGCTTCCTGGAGCGTGTAGGAGCAGACCGGGTCGTTCAGGAGAAGGTAATCGGGACCGACGATCCTGCGCACCTCGCGGAATATGGGTATGTCCGCTTTGCCGCCCTTGTACGTGTGGAACTTATAGGCGGTGACGCCGTATTCCCTGCCGTCTTCGATCATTCGCAGGTAGGTCTCGATATCGGAATCTCCCCCGGTCAGGTATACCGGAAACCGGTCCCGGACCCGGCCGATCAGGGCGTAGACCGGCAATCCCGCCTTCTTGCCCGCGATGTCCCACAGACAGTTGTCGAAATCGCCGAACCAGCCGGGTTTCTGATACAGCCACCGCGTTCCCTTGTGGAGCAGCTGGAAAAGCTCCTCGCGGCGTAGCGGGTCCTTGCCCATTACCTGGGTCCGCAGGATCTCCACCTGCTCCCGGTCCATCGTGGTCGTGCAGGTGCCCTCGATACCCTCGTCGGTGTCGACCCGGATGAAGTGCTGGCGCAGGTTGCCGCTCCTGGGATGGGATTTGCTGCCGTGGGTATACTGCGTGCGCCTCAGACCGGGGACCCGCCTCAGTTCATGGTAAAACTGCGGCTGATCCGGGTCTTCGAGGATGAAGAGCCTGATGGCGGTGATTTTCATGCAGGTTTCCGGGAAGTGGGCGCGGCCGCGGGAAGTTCCGCGACAAACTGGTAGTCGGGTTCCACTTCCTGGCGGTCCATGATCTGGATGATCTGCTTCCAGGTCTCCCACAGGCCGCTGGTGCAATAGGGCATCTCATGTTTGATCAGCCGGTGCAGCCTGCCCAGTCTGTAGCAAGGCACCGCGGCGTACATGTGGTGTTCGGTATGGTAATTCATGTGCCAGTACAGGAACTGAAGGACGGGGTTGATATAGAACGTCCTGCAGCACAGTCTGTAGTCGGGAACTTCGTCCTGCAGGCCCACATGCTGCGTGGCATTGCACAGGAACTGAAGCCATGAGCCGAACATCTTCGGAAAGGTGATGACCAGGGGAACGACCCAGAGGCCGTATACCAGCGATACGCCGGCGATCAGCACGTGCCCGGTGAACATGATCCGTTCCCAGTTGGTGTAGGCGCGGCGCCGCTCCGGATCGCTTTCCGGAAAGAGCTCCTGCGTCCACCGGTCGTCCGGGATCTTCCCCGCGAAAGCTGCCAGTTTGCCTTTGATCAGGTCGTAGGGATAGCGGTAGTTGACGATCGATGACTTCCACATGTTACGCAGGTCGAACTTCGCGGGCAGGACCACCTCCTGGTCGTCAGGATGATGGAGCGTGTACTTATGATGTTCGGTATGGCTTGCCCAGAAGTGGTGATGGCTATGCCACCCCAGGAAGGAATATACGCGGAGGAAGAACCGGTTGAGCCAGCGGGTCCTGAAGACGGAATCGTGGACCAGTTCGTGAAACCCGTTTACCAGGAAATGCCAAAAATGTCCGTTTACGAACACCAGCAGGAGGGTTACGTACCAGGGCCAGTTAAGGGAAGAATAGATGGCGATTCCGGCCCCCGCCGCGAGGACGGCGAGATAGCCCAGGGTCTGGACGAATCCGAGGAAATCGCTGCGTCTGTTCAGGCTGGCCAGTTGCTCCCGCGTCACGCGGCAACGGTACCACTTTACCCGGGTTTTGGGGAGCGGCTTGTTGTACTGCGGACCCTCGGTCAGCACCTCCTCGTCGGTCAGCGCGGCGGGGTCCGGACCGACGATTTCGGGCTGTTCGGGCGGTTCAGCCGGTCCAGGCGGTCCGGGCCGTCCAGCCGGTCCGGGAGATTCGACCGGTTTGGAGGATTTAACCTGTCCGTTGCTTTCCTTGGCAGATTCGCTCACGATTTCATCCCGCATGAACGATGTTTTAGGGAACACGATAAAAGTAAGGTCGATTTTCGACGACCGTCAAGCGCATAATCCCTGCGTTGCCCATCGAGATCGCGGATGTACCACGCCTGCCGGGATCTCCTACCTGTCGGTCTCATCCTTCAGAAACCGGTCGAACCAGTCCACCATCCATTCGAAGTATTCGAATCGGAAGACGTGGTTGCCGTCGGGCTGGTATACGCGGAACTGGTCACCTGCCCCGGCATCTCGATAAACCGGCGCCACCACGCGAATGAGCTCGTCTACACCGGACTTCGGCATGTCCTCGTCCGACGTGGGCGCCACCATCATGAAGGGCCGTGGCGCGATACTGTTCGCGACGATTTCGGGATGGTCGAAGTAGCGGAGCATATGGGGCACGTAGAAGTACGCGCTGTGCCGGTACAGGTCGCCTCCCCGTATGACGCTCTCCAGTTGTCCCACTCCGCCACAGATCGGGACACCCGCCGCAAGCCACGGGGCGCAGGCCATGGCGTACCAGGTCGCGTTTCCGCCCAGGGACATGCCCGTCAATCCAACCTTGTTGTTCCCGATCCGGTCCTGGACTTCGAGCACGCGGACGCCCCTGAGCGATTCCTCCACGAGGAGCCCCATCTGCGAGATACCGTAGGCCAGCAGGTGCTTGAGCTCTATGTACCAGGACACCTCGTTCGTGCCCCGGCCGTGGCAACCCTTGGGCGAGATGGCCAGGGTGACGTAGCCCCGCCGCGCCAGTTCCCGGGCCCAGCCATAAAGCGGCGCCTCATTCGGGCCGTCCTTGTAGAACCGTTCGAGGGCCATGCGCTCGGCCGATCCGCCCGTTCCCGGCACGCAGACCACGCCCGGGAGGTGTTCGACCGGGTTGTCCAAAGGCTCGATCAGGATGGCCGGGACCGTCTCGCCGTGAGAATTGGCATAGGAAAGATCCGTGAGCCGGATGCCGTCTTCCTCGCGGAAATCACCTGTGGAGAAATCGACCTGTTCGGGGATATCCGCCATGCCAAACAGTTCCAGCAGCTTGTCGCGGGTTTTCTCGGGCGGAATCGATTCGGGAAATCGGGGGCTCAGGCCTTTTCGGTCATAGGTGGTCCTGAACGGTTTTTCCATGCTGTCCTCACGATCGGTTCATCGGAAAGGTCCGGAAGCCGGAAGGGCCTGGGTGTCCGAGGGGGTTGGCCGGCTCAATGCGTTTTGCCCTAGACGGCATAGGGTGGAAACTCGTGCGTGTGGCTTCGCGCGACTTCATTGCTCAGCTTGCCTCCTCGCATGAAGTCAATTTCCCGGCCCTGCTCCACGATCAGGTCGCGCAGCTGGTCGCGAAGGTTCCGGGCCCTCGGATGATCGTCTTTGTACAGGTTACGGCACTCGAGCGGATCTTCCTGGAGGTCGTAGTACTCGAACCGCCCGGTCCGGTAATGCCAGATGAACTTCTCCCTGTGATCGACCAGGTAATGGCCGAACTCGAGGTGCTCGGCGTGCAGATGCTCCCGGTCCAGCCGGTCCGAATCGCTCCGGACGAGCGGCATGAGCGACCGGCCGTCCATGCGCCCAGGCGCGGGCAGGCCGCACACGTCCAGCAGCGTGGGCATCAGGTCGGCGAGGCCCACAGTCGTTTCGGAGTACCGGCAGCCGACGGGGAGATTCATCTGCGCTGGGAAGTTCAGGACGAAGGGCACACGGATCGAACCTTCGTAACCGTACGACTTGGCCCAGTAATGGTGATCGCCCAGCATGTCTCCGTGGTCGCCGACAAAGGCGAAGACGAGATTACGCAACTGGAGCATGCGCCATATGTGATAGGTGAACCGCGTGACCTGGGTGTCTACGTGGTCGATGCAGCCGTAGTAACCCGCCCGCGCCCGCCGGACGTTCTTGAGGGAAAGCGGAAGATACTCCGCTTCCGGGAAGGGGCCATGGGCCTTGACAAATGGCGTGCGTCCGCTCACGTAGCGGGAAGGATCCCCAATGGCCGGATCGGGCACGTCGGGATCGTAGGCGTACCGCTCGTAGAAGAACGCCGGCGGGTCCCAGGGCGGATGGGGCTTACTGAAGGACACGAACAGGAAGAACGGGACGTCCCGGCCGTGGTCCCGGACGTGTTCGTCCATGACGCGTATGGCCTGCGTGGCCGTCCACGTGGTCACGTGGAATTCCTCTGGAAAAACGCAGGGACGCGCCGTGTACCCGTTGTTGGTCACCCCTGCGTTAAACAGGCCGAAGTCGCCCCATCCCTGATCGGCAAGCCAGTCGATGTAGTCGTCGCGATATCCGGGAGAAAGGAACCGGCCCTCCTCGTGGGAGACGATCCGGTCGAAACCGTAGGGTGCGTCCTGGGGGTAGACGTGTCTCTTCCCGATGCAGTATGTCTTGTAGCCGTTGCGCTGGAACACCCGACAGAGCGTGTCCGGCTCATCCCAGACTTCCATGTCGTCGAAACCGACCATGCCATGGGTGGTGGGCCACTGGCCGCTGAAGAGCGTACGGCGGGCACCCACGCAAGAGGGTACCTCCGAGACCGCGCGGGGGAAGTAGTGTCCGGTATGGGCGAGGGCGTCGATGCCGGGGGTGTGGATCACGGGGTGACCCGCGATGCCGAGGGTGTCGCCGCGAAGCTGGTCGGCGCAGATGAGTACGATGTTGGGGCGATTGCGCTGGGTCATCGGTGATTCCTTGTCCTGTAATCACTGGTTCCTGGTCCGGTCAACATCAAGTTTATATACTTGTCCGGACAGCCAGTATTCGGAATTGCGAAAGCCGCTCGTGATCACGACGGGAGCACCTTTTGTCCCAGGACGATATGATGGAACAGGGGCCTGGTCCGTTCAGGCAGCGCGTCATACTGCTCCGGGGTCAGCGGCACAACGTCATCCGGCCGGAATCCCCGGTTTGCCGCATCGCGTTCGAAGTCCGACAGGCCGGGAATCAGCGGGTTGAGGTTGAACCACCACGCCGCATACCGGGCGATGACGGCCATGCGGGTCTCGTCGCTGTTGTTGTGTCCATTTATGTGCCAGGTCCGGCTGTCGAAGAGCAGCACGCTCCCCGGATTTCCTTCGGCCTGGATCTCCGATGGGTGGCTCGTTCCCGGCACAAGGCTGCTGTCGCCCGTCGGATTGTTGCCCGCCTTGTGGCTTCCGGGCACGACTACCGTACCCCCATTCTCTTTAGTAAAGGGTGTAAGCATCCAGAGGCTGGTAAGCAGCAGCGGCGCGTCGGGATACGGCGCCGGGATGCGATAGTCGTAACCCTGTCCGAAGGGCCAGTCCGAGTGCAGTCCGCCGCCCGGATCGTCTGTCCGGGGATATCCGGGGTGGAGGATGACGCCCGTAGTCATGGAAATGCGGACGTGCTTGCCGAAAAACGCTTCGGTGACGCCCATGATCCGATCGTCGGAAAGGTACGGGGCGATCGCCTGGTCATAGGCGATGAGCCCACGGATCGCATGACGGCCGTTTACCAGGTCCTCGGGCCGGCCATCTGCCGTGGCGATCAAGCTTTCGCGGACCTCCTCCACCTGGCCGGGTGGTATCACGCCGTCTACAACACACCAGCCCTCGATTTTGATCCGCTTGACGAGATCTTCGACGGTTGACATGCCCGTTCCTTCCTTTTAATGTGAGTCAATGAACGCGTAAGTGAGACAATGAACGCGTAAGTGTGTCAATGAACGCATAATGCGGGTCAATTGATATGGAACCTGAAGTTTGAATATGCCGTAAGATCGATATTCAAAGCCGGCCATTTTGTAAAGGCGATTCTTCCCGCACACGATACCTGCAGGAGTTGTGATGGTCTCGTACCGTCCCCTGGGCCGTACTGGCTTGAACGTTTCGACGCTAAGCATGGGATCCGGCGGCTACAACCGGTTGGGCCAGACCAGCGACCCACCGCTGACCGAACCGGAGATACACAGGCTCGTCCACGGGGTGCTGGACTTGGGTATAAACCTCTTTGATACGTCACCGGGCTACCTTGAAGCCGAGGCGATACTCGGAAGGGCTTTCCAAGGTATTCCGCGCGACCGATACTACATTGCCACCAGAGTCGTACTCTCGCAATTCGACGAGGAACGTGGTCCGATCCTGATGACGCCCGAACACATCACGGATTCCATCGAGACCAGCCTGCGCCGTCTGGGGATCGACGCGATCGACGTGGCGTTGATCGCCGCGACCGAGATGGCCGATTTCGACTATATGATCAAC